>CALCMV010000251.1 GCA_937967535.1 uncultured Saprospiraceae bacterium | reverse complement strand
CACTCTACTTTAATTATTTTTAGAAGAATCACTACTACAACAAAAAACTAACTGACTGATTATCAATAGTTTATTGTTTTTATTGCTACTACATGGTTTTTTTAGTCAAAATAACAGCTAAAATTCACCACGGACTATTGTGTCTATATAGACGAATTTTATACCAAATAGGATGCAATTTAGACGCATTAAAGTCTATTTTGCAACATTTGAGGCAATAATATATTTAAATTTTCTTTGCGTTAGAGGTATAAACGAAGGTGTGAATTTTTTAAAGGCGCAATAACGCATAAAAATAGGATAAAATCAATAGCTTTGGAACAAATCTGAATTATTTTTGTGTACAAAACGAAAAATCACATAGAATATTGAGTGACATGTGTAATGATTGTATTCGTAAGCCTAAGATATAGACTCAATTTTTAATAGTGTATGGTAATTGTTGGAATATCAATAAATTACACAAAAAAGCCCTATCTTCCTGATGAAAATAGGGCGATATATTTGTGACCATATTTTTAAAACATGATTTTTATTTATCACATCAAACTATGACTTATCTGCTTTGACATCCGATGCCTTTTCAGCTTTGGCAAGAGGTGCATCTTTTGGTGCTTCCGGCTTCTTTTTAGCTTTGGCAACAGGCGCATCTTTTGGCACTTCCGGTGTCTTCTCAACTTGAGCAACAGACGCATCTTTTGATGCTTCCGGCTTCGGTTTCTCTTTCTTTTTATCCTGTTTTGATGCTTCCTGTTTAGGCTTTTTGGTTGATTTGATAGCAGACTTTTTCGGCGCAATCAATACAAACATCCGACGACCTTCCATACGTGGTAAGGACTCTATTGTGCCAAATTCTTCTAAGTGTTTTACAAAGCGCAACAGCAATACCTCGCCGCGTTCTTTGAACACGATGGTACGCCCGCGAAAATGCACATAGGCTTTTACTTTTGCACCGTCTTTGAGGAATCTCTCGGCATGTCGAGCCTTGAAATTGAAGTCATGGTCATCTGTATTCGGACCAAAACGAATTTCTTTGATGACGGTTTTCACCGTCTTTGCCTTCATCTCTTTTTCTTTCTTTTTCTTGTCGAAAAGGAATTTTTTATAGTCGGTTATGCGGCATACAGGCGGGTCTGCTTTTGGTGAGATTTCAATTAAGTCCATATCTATCGCGTCTGCCATTTTGATGGCTTCGCGTGTAGAGTAAATGTCCGATACAATTTCTCTGCCGACAGCTTTGCTAAGCTCGGCTAGATTGTCTCCGACCAAACGAATTTTCGGGCTTCTGATTTGGTTATTAATACGAAACCGCGGCTTTGCAGGCCGTCTGGGTTTTCTTTGTCTTCTTGCCAATATCTAATTTTTAAATGAAAAAATGAATACGCCTTCGACGCAAATTATAATTATGAATTCCAAATTCCAGCTTAAATTAAGGTGTAATTAATTGGGATTTGATACTTGGAATTTGGTATTTCCTGACAAATATAACAACAACTTGTTAAGGAAAAGTTCCATTTAGGGCATTTTTTTTATTTTTTACGAAAAAATAATGATGGATGTTGCGTAATTCAATCATTCTCCCATTCAAAATCCACGTATTTAGAGCATTAGAGCATGTTTAAATTTGCTTGCGGGATAGTACTCGTCTGACGAAGGTTTTTGTGAAATGTAGTGATTTGCCTCATAAAATATTCGCATTGAATAAAGGGATTCGTCTGACGAGTATTCGCTTTAGGCAAAGTTAAATGGCTAACCTTTAAACAGGCTCTTATATCATTGTTCATTGCACTTGCACTTGTTTGAAAATATTCTCAAAGAAAGCTAGTGCTGCTGCCGACATCAGGCAGGCGTATTTCGGGCGTTGGTATTTATCTGTAAAAATAAAATATTTGCAATTGTCGCTATAGTGCATCTGCGCCACAGCAATTTCGACACCTTCCGAACTGAAATACATACGCCCCATGTATGGCGTACAATTGATGTCCGCTACGGCATCCTGCGAGAGATACCTCACATTACCTTTTGCGTCATTCGGGTCGCTTACGCTGATGCTGAAATTGGTCTTGTCAAATACAAAATCAATATAATCCACTCTGTCATAGATGTCTTGTAGGTAGCTGGAAGGAGGGGTAGGAAAAGTGGCTTTTGCTGCTGCGGGAGTTTCGCTGGTCGCATTTTTAGTATTTCCTGACGAATCATTGTTGCAGGAGATAAACATCGTAGAAAGTCCCAAAAAGCCAATAATCAGAAATTTGTATAATTGAACCATGATATTGCGTGTTATTATTTTTCGTAAAATTAAGAAAAATTGTTTTATTGTTTGATTGTTTAGTATCTGGATTTTGGACATTGGCTAACCGGGAGATTAGGTAATTAGGCTAAGGAAGACATAGTTTTTTATTTATCAGCAAAAAAAATATTATAATAAAAATAATTTAAAATAAAATACAAATAATACATTTACTTGATTATGAGTGTTTTATCTTCTCGGCTGAGCCGAGACCAGTTTCCGAGTTCCTCAATATCCAAAGTCCAAGCACTTACTTTTGCGCCCTCGAAATCAA
This sequence comes from uncultured Saprospiraceae bacterium, assembly GCA_937967535.1. Taxonomy (GTDB): domain Bacteria; phylum Bacteroidota; class Bacteroidia; order Chitinophagales; family Saprospiraceae; genus JAHDEO01. Next base: position 3,412 of record CALCMV010000251.1, on the reverse strand, counting down.
AAACAGCGTCACTGCCATAAATATCAAATTGGGAATCCACACGCCGAGTTGAGGGGATAGCCCTGCATTGGTAGAGAAGGTGGTCGAAAATTTGGAGAGAAAAATATAAGTGCCACCCAAGCCCGCACCCAATGCAAGGTGCAAGCCCATCCCCCCGCGCACCTTACGCGAGGCTACTGCCAAGCCAATAAGTGTTAAGATGAATATCGTAAACGGCTCGGCACTACGGCGGTGGAGTTCGACTTCATATTTTTCAAAATTGGCTGCCCCGCGCTCGCGCTCGCGGCGGATAAATACGCGCAATTCGGGAGTGGTCATGGCTTCTTTGAGATTGTCGCGTCGCTCAATGTCGCCGGGCGTGAAATTGAGTAGTGTATCAATTTTTTTTCCGAAAGATAGCTTTTCATTCTTCCCGTCAAATTCGCGGATGCGATAGTCGCGAATGAGCCAAGTCTTTGTCTTGCCTTGCCATTCGGTGCGTGGTGATGATAGCTTGGAAATCAATTTGTTATCTTTAAATTTTTCTAATGTAAAATCATAACAAACCGTATCGCGGCGACTGTATCTACGGGCGTACATTTTGGAATTTTCATCTAAAAATAAATGAATATTTTTGGTTTTATTGTCAAAATTATTTTTCCAAACATAGGTGTTTTCAAACATCGTGCGGTGCTTGTTTCCCTCCGGTATCAGATAGTGATTCCCAAAGAAATGTAAACCCGCAATCAAGCCCGCCGACAACATATATGGCACCGCCAAACGATAGAAATTCATCCCACCGCCCATCATCGAAATAATTTCGGAATTATACGCCATCCGCGAGGTAAAAAATATGGTCGTAATCAGCGCATAGAGGGGCCACAATAGCCCATTGATATAAGGCATAAAAGGCAGGTAATATTCCGTAAAAATCGACCCCGTTGGAATTTCGTCTTGTATCAGGTCATCAATTTTTTCACTAAAATCAATCACTACCGCTATCAACGTAAATATCAGGACGACAAAGAAGAAAGTCGTCAGGTATTTTTTAATGATATATTTGTCTAATGTTTTTAACATAGTTCATAGTTGATAGTTGATAGTTCATAGTTCTGAGCAGTCGCTAATTTATTGTTTTTTGCGAAGCAAAAAATATAACTATGAACTGTGAACTATCAACTATGAACTAACTAAAGCCTTTGCGCCAGCTTTTTAACCATTGTATTTTTCCATGATAAAAAGTCGCCATCGGCGATATGTTGTCGGGCTTCGCTCATCAGCCAAAGGAAAAAACTGAGGTTGTGCAAAGTAGCGATTTGCGAGCCGAGCAGTTCTTTACAGTGAATCAAATGCCGTAAATATGCCTTCCTATGGTGGCGACTCGTGGGGCAAGCACCATTGGCATCTATCGGGCTAAAATCATCCGCCCATTTTTTATTTTTAATATTGATAATGCCTTCCGAAGTATATAAAAGCCCATGCCGCGCATTGCGCGAAGGCAACACACAATCAAACATATCAACGCCCAAAGCAATACATTCCAACAAATTCACCGGCGTACCGACTCCCATCAAATAACGTGGTTTTTCTTTCGGTAAAATGCTGCACACGACTTCCGTAGTTTCGTACATCATCTCTGCGGGTTCGCCTACCGATAAGCCGCCGATGGCATTGCCTTCGCGCTCATGCGAAGCGATGGTTTCGGCTGATTGTCGTCGCAAATCCATATATGTACTGCCCTGAACAATAGGGAAAAGCGTCTGTTTGTAGCCATATAAACCTTCCGTAGCATCAAATCGGTCACAGCAGCGTTTGAGCCAGCGATGCGTCATTTCCATCGAATCTTTGGCGTATTTGTATTCGCAAGGGTAAGGCGTACATTCGTCGAAAGCCATCATAATATCCGCGCCGATTTGACGCTGAATATCCATCACATTTTCGGGCGTAAAAAAGTGCCGCGAACCGTCAATATGAGATTGAAAAGTCACGCCTTCTTCCTTTATCTTGCGCCGATGACTGAGCGAATAGACCTGATACCCGCCACTGTCCGTCAGCATTGGTTTTTCCCAACCATTAAACTGATGCAAGCCACCCGCCTGTTGCAAAATCTCCATACCCGGACGCAGATACAAATGATAGGTATTCCCCAAAATTATCTGTGCCTCAATAACTTCCCTCAACTCATGCTGATGAATCCCCTTGACCGTCCCCGCCGTACCGACAGGCATGAATATCGGTGTTTGGATATTGCCATGCGCCGTTTCAATCGTGCCTGTACGCGCACTCGAAGCCGCATCGGTGGCATGTATTGTAAATTTCATATCTGGCGTAAAAGTACAATGATTTTTGGTTTTTGAGTGTGTAAAACATTTACTATTGTGCATCCCTGATTTTGCCACAAAGACACAAAGGCACGAAGAGTTTTACTACTTATACTTTGTGTCTTTGTGGCAAGTTTTTATTTTGAATAGTCGTATACTGAAATACACTAAAGTGTCCCTAATATTTTACACTCAAATCATTTATCCTTTGTGCTGTCAAAATAAATAGATAAATGCAGACATACACGATTTTGAAGGATTCTAACAAAAGAATAACTAAACTCAAGTTGAGGATAAACCGCGAACTTGAGCAAATTCCAAATCAAATTCCAATGAAATTCAATTGAAATGGCTTAAAATTGGGATTTGGAATTTGTTTTTTGGAATTTTTCATTTGTCCGCAAATGAATTAACTAAATTGCACTATGAACTCAACACTACAAGCCTTTTTTGAGTATATTCTCCAATTTGTTTCATTGACTGATGAAATGAAATACAAAATCGCCATGCGTTGTGAGGTGAAAACCTATAAAAAAGGAGAGATTTTATTGAAAGAAGGCAGCGTTTGTCGTCATTTATTTTTTATTGAAAAAGGCGTATTGCGTACCTTCGCGTATCAAGATGGAAAAGATGTTACTTCTTGGGTTTATTTTGATAATCAGTTATTTACCTGTTGGGGGAGCTATCTTGTGCAAAGTCCTTCATTGGATTATATCGTCGTAGAAGAAGAAACTACTGTACTCACTATTTCCCATGATAATGTGGAACAACTCTATGATGAATTACCTCAATTTGAACGTTTCGGGCGTAAGGTTTTGGAGGCGCAAGTGGCATTTGTGGAAGCCTTTTCACGCGAGTACAATTTTGCTCCCGCCAAGCAACGCTACGAAATGCTACTCGAATATTTCCCCGACATCACCCAACGGGTTAATCTCGGACATGTCGCCTCTTTTCTTGGTATTTCGCAGGAGACTTTGAGTAGGATTCGGAAACGGTGAATGTTTTAAAGCACGCAGAGAGCGCAGAGGACGCAGAGATTTTATTAGTAGTCCTCTGCGAACTCCGCGCCCTCTGCGTGAAACAACAAAAAATCACCCCTTCACAAACCGCCT
>CALCMV010000250.1 GCA_937967535.1 uncultured Saprospiraceae bacterium | reverse complement strand
ATGATTAGTTAGTTGTGGACTTTGTATGGTGAAAAAGGTCTCCATAAAAAGGTTTATTTTCAACTTGCAACCCACATATAATATTTACCCTATTTCTGTCGAACACCACCAAATATTAGGGAATTAGGAATTAGGCTTATTTTCGCAAGTAATTTATTATAAATTAAAACATTTAATTAATATTATTTTGTAAAAAACTGCAAGCCAATTTATTTAATAAAAAAAGTCTGCAAACCGTATGATTTGCAGACTAGAAAAAAAATGGTGTGTTTGATAACGGCTCTAATATACGACAATTTTCTGATAACTTGCTCTGTCACGTACAGCTAATTTTATAATATACGTTCCGGATGTAATGTTTTTCAGGTCAATTTGCGTATTTAATTCGCCGGAATAAAAGTCGTAATTATCTGTATAAATGGCTTGTCCAAGCACATCAAATATAGTCAATTCAATATTTTCCTCTGCATCTCCCACCAATTCCATATTGAATGTCCCATCATTTGGGTTGGGAAATACATTGAAAGTTTCTACCGCAGGATTATCTTCAATACCTACAAATATACAATCTACATCCACCGAAACCGACTCACTGACACAACCTGTTTTCACTTCCCAATCATAAAAATAATAATAGAAATCAGGACCTGCTGCTACCGAAGAGCCTGTAAGTGTAACTGCCCCCGAAGGATGCTCGTATGGATACATGGCACCAAACTCATTTCGATACAAATCTACCGATTCGGCTGCCATTGCATATTGACCGGGTGCAATCTCCCAACCAATATCAACACGTTGCAGACCTCCCTGTTGTATATTGACAAATCTAATATCAATCACTTCTCCGGCGAGGGTTTCCAAATCAAACTGTTTGACACCCGGCGAGCCGGCATCTACCAAAACAGAAACTAAGGTAAATGCTTCGTTAGCCTCAAAGAATACTTGTCCTCTAAAACCTGTATTATGGTAACCGCCCGGACCGAAGCTATTATCTTCCGGTCCTATTTGTTCTGTTTCTCCTGTGGCACTTCGTGCCTGCAATGTTGTTGGTTCGGAGAGCGGCGGTGCGGTCAATATTTCTCCCTCTCCAATGATATTTCCGTCATTATCCAACCATTCAATCGTACCATTGGTCGTAGTGGCAGTGAGTCTGGCAATACCATCTTCACATGTTATAACTTCTTGAATTTCAGGTACTTCAAGTTTACTAACGGTAATGAAGGACATTTTCGTTTCGTTGTCTGTCCCCAAGTCATTAGAAGTTTCGAGTGTAACGGTGTAGGTGCCATTTTGCTCATATGTATGTAGTGGATTTTCTTCGGTAGAAGTATTGCCATCGCCAAAGTCCCAAGCCCATGTGGTCGGGAAATTTTCGGTCATATCCGTAAATTGAATTTCCCCTGTACACGACTCTTGCTGATTGGATGAAAAATCTGTAACAGGCGGTGCAGGTTCGATACAAAAGGGATGCAAATCAAAAGCATTGACAGTCGCGCTCGTCGCGCTAAAGCCCAAGCCGCGTCGTGCAAAAACTTCCCATATCAAACAACGATTTTCACCATTATAAGAGGCTTCATCTGCCAATAATATCGCATCACGCCCATCCGTAAAATTCGGATTACAGGCTTGCATTTTCATCCCGTCTGTTACGAGTTGCATGGCTATATTATTGCCGCCTGTACCATTGTACAAATCATCATCGAAGCCATGCACATCTACCAAAGCCCAGTACAAATCCCAAATCATCGCACACCAAATTGACCCCACTCCATGCGGAACGGTCTCGCCCGGAATATCGGCATAGGTATGTGGGTTGATGCCCATATCTGTGCTATATCGGAAGGTACGAATACCTGCACCATCCGTCTCTCCACTGGTCAGAAAAGTACCGATACCCCGCGGAATCGTACCGTCAGTATCCGAAACGGGCGACATCACAAGTCCCAGCCAATCACTCCAGCCTTCGCCCATTTGTTGGTCATTGCTGAGGCAGCCGCTATTATTGGGTCCGCCTGTCAGACGAATAGAAACGCCATGCCCATACTCATGCACAATAACGCCATTATCAAAACCCGAATCCAATTGGAAGCCATCCTCGCGCTGCATTGTTACCTGTACGCCTTCGGAAAGTTGGGCGCGTATCATCGCACAATCCTGATTGCTCAACATCACAGAAGGGATAGTGATAGAATTATCTGTACCCCCCATCTGCACCACACCGGTTGGTTCGTTATTGCACATAATCACCGCGATAGCTCCCGCATTTTGTGCATTCAATACTTTTTCTACAAAAGTGCAAGTCTGTCGTTCAATCATAGCGATATTGCCTGATACTTCATCTACATTATCTACAGCTTCACATACCAAAGTCGGTTCAGCCGAAGCATCAAATGCCTCTACAACTGTACCCGTTACATCAAATATCGAAGGACCAAAACTTGCCCCTCCAAAATTATACGTTCCGGCTATGTCCATTGGTTCATTTACTATTAAATCACCTGCACTCGGACTCCACAAAAACATTTGCATCTGACCATTAGAGCCATCTCCGGGCGAGAAAAAAGTCGCATTATTCGTACCGCTACCGTCTTGTGTTTCTGCCAATACATAATCACCATCAATACCACCGCGTCCATAATTATTCTCCTGAAAATTGCCCGATACTTCATCAAAACCATACTGATACCACACATCGTGCATGATATTATTCCAATAAAATAAATTCGTAATCGAAGCATCCTGATTTTCAAGCGGACTCAAAGAAAAATCCAATGGAAAATCAAAGACCAAACTATCACCGCCTTCTGCTACATGACCGATACCGCCGTTGTCATTCCTATCCTCCGTAGCCAATACATTATTGCCTTGCGTATGTGTATGTTCCGGTCCTACTTCGCCGTCGGTATCGTGCCATCCGAATGGTGAAGCCAATGAGTCGGCAGGATTGAGCAACAAAGCTCTCTCTCCATGAATGGGAGATTCTATCGGAAAAGGATAAACATTATAAGCATTGCTAACGAGATTGGATTTTTCGCCGGAGATATGACTAATCGCGTCTCCACCCTTACAACCCGCATGCGCCTCATGCGGCGTACCAAAATCGCAATGCAATACCGCATCACGTTTCTTCAAAATCTGTCCATTTATCGCATCCACACTCATTTCCCAACTATGTTGACGATTTTTTGTGTAAATACTAAATTGCCAAATCAAACGCACTTCATTTTCGGGCATCGGCAGATACATTAATTTTGCTTTAATGGGCATCGCCGCAATCCCGCCATCACTGATTTCATATTCATTGGGCGTATTATTACTTTGAATGAAAAACGGCTCAACGATTTGTATCTCCAAATCGCGCACACCCGCCTGCACCGCTTCCAATATGCCGATACTTGCCGTAGTCGCATTGATTTGTTCACTCAAATTGGCAACAAAGCGATTGCTTACACCCAAAACACGTCCGTCGGGAAATACATTGGCATTAATAATACCATTATACACCTCAATACCCGCGTGTGTTTGTCGCATATATAGGTGTGTTACGCCATTGTGTCGGCTTGTATACTCATCCGTAATCACCGGATTTTGAAGGTCGGTAGAAGTCAATTGCCATTTATCTTTATGCTCTTCTAAATGGCGCAAAACCATATCCTGTACACTATTTTGAGCTTGTAAACTAAAGCCAAATAGCACTAATAATAGATGTAAATAATATTTCATAGTTTAGTCTAAATATTTGGAAAAAATTATATAGTAAAATTAGTGGTAAGTAGTGAAACTACATAAGTCGAGTTGCGAACCTGAGTAAATTCCAAATTCTAAATTTCAACAAAATATCTTAAAATTGGAATTTAATACTTTTAAATTTTTAAGGTCAAGCAATAATGTGTTCGCTAATTTTGAATAATAAAAATATTTAATTTATTAACTAATAATTATCAGTAAAAATAAAGTAAAATTGGCTATCAGTTCATAGTTGCGAGTTCATAGTTCATAGTTTTTTACAAAAAACTGAATTACATCCCGATAACTATACGGGATTGTAAATTACTGATTATCAATGTTAGGCAAACTTAGACGGGTAGTCGTAAAATTTAAATTTATTTATTATTCAAAATTTGGTAAAGACATTAGTAAAATTAGAAAAAATTATACTATCAATTACTCTTTTCGGAAGTATTTGAGAAAAATAGAGAATAGTTGCAAGGCGAATTTTTTATGAAAAACGGGTGTCTGAATATTCAAACATCCACTTTTAACAAAGCAATTCGCCTTGCAACTCGCATATAATATTTACCCTATTTTTGTCGAACACTCCCCTCTTTTCTCTAATAAAAATAATCACATCGAAATCGCAAACTTATTATTTGGACATTATGATTCATTTCAAATTTACTCATTTATTCATCTACTCATTTACTCATCTTTTGGAAAAAACACGCAAGAGTTAAAAATGTAGATACTAAACAAAGGTCGAAATTACACAAAATAAAATTATATTACATGTTTCGCAGCTTTAAATTCTATTCAAAGGTAAAATAACAGACGTTTTCTTACCTTTACATGACCTAAATACACTCCAATCTGACAGCAAATGTAAAAGCTCTGCCAAATGTGCCTGTAGTAAATTCCTGAATTTGCTATAAGTGGTTGGACTGAATTAACAATGTGTTCGCCAATTTTGTCCCGATAATTATCGGGACAAAATTGGCGAACACATTGAATTAAGCGACACTTTTAATTATGATAATTCATTTTCAATGAGTTATTTATTTAAACATGCTCTTAAACTTTCCCGACAACTGTACGGGATACTTGTACTTCCACTTAGCAGATACCGTCATTTTATACTATGAAAAATACCATTATACTCGCACTTACTGCGCTGTTTATTTTGCTATTATCTTGCAATGATGCTTCGCAAAATAACACAACAGCCGACCTCATCCTCACCAATGGCAATATTGTCACCTTAAACAAAGAACTCCCAACAGCCGAAGCCATTGCCATCGGCAAGGGGCGGATTCAATACATCGGTACGGCTGCCGAAGCAGAAAAATTTGCCGGAGATGCTACCCAAAAAATTGACCTCAAAGGCAGCACAGCCATACCCGGATTGATTGAAGGACATGGGCATTTTTCGGCTTTGGGGTATAGTTTGATTCGTTTGAATTTGATGAAGACAAAAAACTGGGATGAAATCGTCGCAGCAGTTGCCGAAAAAGTAAAAGATGCCCAACCCGGCGAATGGATTGACGGACGCGGCTGGCATCAGGAAAAATGGAACAAAGCCCTCAATCGCAATGTGGAAGGCTATCCCTATCACGATGATTTGAGTGCGATTTCGCCCGACAATCCGGTGCTATTGCGGCATGCAAGCGGTCACTCTGCCTTCGCCAATGCCAAAGCAATGGAACTCGCAGGCATCAGCACCGAGACCCCCGCACCCGCAGGCGGACATATCGTGCGCGATGCCTCCGGCGAAGCCATCGGCGTATTTGAAGAACGGGCGATGGATGCCCTTTATGCTGCCTATGAGGAGTATCGCAGTGAATTGAGCGAAGAAGAAAAACTTGCCGAATGGTACGAGGCAGTAGATTTGGCACAAAAGGAATGTTTGGGAAAAGGCATTACCTCATTTCAGGATGCAGGGTCGAGCTACGAAGAAATAGAACGCTATACGCAACTCGCCAAAGAAGGCAAACTCGATCTGCGACTCTGGGCAATGCTGCGCCACCCATACGATGTGATGAAAGACAATATGAAGGGCTTCCCGATTTTGGATGCGGGCGATGGTTTTTTCACCTGTCGTGCTATCAAATCGCAGGTAGATGGCGCACTCGGCGCACGCGGCGCATGGCTGCTCGAACCTTATCACGACAAGCCCGGATTCTTCGGTCAAAACACCACGACCATCGAAGAAGTCACCAATGTAGCCGACCTCTCTATACAGCACAATATGCAACTCTGCGTACACGCTATCGGCGACCGCGCCAATCGCGAAGTACTGGATATTTTTGGGAATACTTTCGAGAAAAACTCTGATAAAAAAGACTTGCGCTGGCGTATCGAACATGCACAACACGTTGATATAGAAGACATTCCAAGATTCAAAGAATTGGGCGTGATTGCTTCGATGCAGGGGATTCACTGCACCTCCGATGCCCCCTTCGTAGAGAAACGACTCGGCGAAGACCGCGCCAAACACGAAGCCTATCCCTGGCGCAGTTTTATAGATGCGGGTGCGCTCGTCACGAATGGTACGGATGCACCTGTGGAGGATGTTGACCCGATTGAAAGTTATTATGCTTCCGTCACTCGCAAGCGGGTGGATAATGGTATGGAGTTTTTTCCCGAACAAAGTATGACGCGCACAGAAGCCCTGTATTCCTACACGCTCAATTGTGCCTTCGCTGCCTTCGAGGAACAGGATAAAGGCTCGCTCGAAGTCGGCAAAATGGGCGACCTGACCGTTCTTTCACAAGATATTTTGACGGTGCCGGATGAGGAAATTATGAGTACGAAGATTTTGTATACTATCGTTGGTGGTGAGGTGAAATTTTTTGATTTTTGATTTTTGATTTTTGATTTTTGATTTTTGATTTTTGATTTTTGATTTTTGATTTTTGATTTTTGATTTTTGAGGCATCTTAAAATCTAATTTTTTTTAAATTACTGTGAACGGGGTAAATTTCAGAAAACCGTAATGACTGCTTTAGCTGTCAAGTAAAATAAAAGTAAATTTATAAATTATTGTTTTTAAATTTTTTATAAATAAAAATAATAATGCACTTGACAGCTAAACAGGCTGACCGCGAACTCGTACAGACGACTTTAGCCGTCTCGAAATAATATGTAATTTACTGTTTTTTAGTTTTTTATAAATAAAAAATAAAAAACAGCGACGGCTAAAGTCGTCGGTACAGGTATTCGCG
>CALCMV010000249.1 GCA_937967535.1 uncultured Saprospiraceae bacterium | reverse complement strand
TTTGAGTGTGACACACATTAGTGGACTTATAATATGAAATCAGAAAAAGCCAAGATTAGCATGAGCCTCCGTAATGACTGCTTTAGCTGTCAAGTGGGCATCGATTTGTCACAAAGCAATGATTTTTAAGTAATTGAATATTAAGTTAAACTACACTTGACAGCTAAAGCAGTCATTACAGTACGCTCAATCTATATTTATTAAATCAAAGAAGCATTTTGATATTATAAATCCACTTATGTGTGTCACACTCATTACTGATTATCAAAGTTGAGCAAACTTAAACGGCTAGCCGAAACTTTAGTTAGTTATACTTTAGATATTACTCAACGTGGCGAAGCCACTACCATAATGAGTGAATTTTGAATGAGCGAATGAGTGAATAATTAATGCGCCAATGTGATAATGTTACAATGCGATAATTCAGAAACATTAGTACATTTTAGTATTATTCATTAGAAAAATTGGCTCTTTGACAATTTTTGTAAAAAGGATTTCTGCCCTGCGCCCAAACCTATAAGGTTTTTGAAAACCTTATAGGTTTTGCATTGACATCCAAACATTTAAACTTTATGATTTTTTTTAACCTAAAAACTAATTTTCTTTTTTTGCAAAAATTGTCAAAGAACCGAAAAATTCACTCATTCAACATTCACTCATTCACTCATTTTTTGCCAAAACTGTGCAAGACTTCACGATTTAGGTACTAATTTTCAAAGTCTAATATTTCTGACTCGCATTTATTTTTTCGATATTCTCAATTTTATAATTTTTAATCGTAAATAATACACCACGTACTGCACCTCTCTCTTCTAATATTGTTTTGACCTCTGTGCTATCTGCTGCACGCAGCATATTTCTCCGCGCATAATACATCACTTGTGGGTCGGGTTTGTAGCCATTCAAAAAGATAAGTTCATCGGCTTGGGTATTGTTGCGAATGTTTTCGCCGAGCGTTTGCATATAGTTGTATAGGTCGCCGTTTTGACTGATTTTGCCGGGGCGGTTGATGTAGTAGTATTGGGCGATGCAGAGAAAAACCATCACAAAAGCACCGGATTTAAACGCTATGCTTTTGTGATGCGCCAATTTTTCGACCAAAAGCCCGATACCCACTGCCAATAAAATTCCGCCTTTCAATACTGCGAAATCATGCACCAAAGTAAATTCTACAAAGACTAAATGGTGCATCAGAATCGGAAATCCGGCAAGCCACCAAAAGTATCGCGCAGCAGTATTCGCAGGCTGAATTATTTTTTTTGTTTGGGAAAATAATGCTCCCCACAGCACCGCCCCCAATAAGAATACAGGCAAAAAACCCGTTGCGTAATGTCGTCCGATTCGCAGCGTCATTTTAGTATATTTCCATAAAAAATAAAAAATGCCATTATCAGAAAATTGCGCCCCGCTACGCGCCCCAAAACGATGCGAAAAATACGCCCAATAAACCTCAAAACCCGCTATGCTGCTATATTGCCAAAATATCAAAGCCAATCCCCCGACCACGCCACACACACAAGCACCCGCGATAGCCAAGTAGTACCTGCGCCTTCCTTTTTCTTTTTTTGAAAATGCTTTTATTAATGCTAAAACGAAGACCCCAAATGCGAAAAAATTGCCCAACCACTCCGTATAAATCATCAGAAAAATAACCGTAGCAGTTGATGCTACATGCAATATGTCGAATACTTTTGAGCTATCGGGCATCCTCGTTTTTTCTCCTCTTAAAAATGCTTTCAACACCAACCAAATACCTAAAATAAAAATATTGGATATAAACATATCTGACATATACGCATTGCCATGAAACCATAGCGTAGCAGGCGCAAAGAGGTAAATAAGAAAAGCCGTCAAACTGTCAAAATGTATCTTTTCTGATGTTTTTCCAGTAATCATTCTTACAATTTCATAAATCAACAAACAAGACAGCAAATGAAACAGCAAATTGAAAATCTGCAAGGCAAGCGGTGTCGGATATACACCCAAAATCTGAAAGCAAAAATAGGGCAATAAATAAGCAAAAGGCGGATGCGACAGGTAGTAGTAACGACCCTCGGCTTCGACGGGATAGGCGGTCAGGTTTTCGATGTGTTGGTTGGCTGTTCCTTCAAAGGTGATGCTTGGGCTGTATCGGTAAGTGGATGCGCCGTTCTCTGCCCAGTTTTGCAAGGGAATGAGGACGATAGCCGTACAAAATTCGTGGTGCTTGGATAGCGGACGGTCAAGGTGCGGCACACGTACCAAGACCGAAATCAGGAAGATTGCAATGAGGAGAAGATATGTTTTGAGCTTATTCATTATTTTGCCCTAATTGAAAAACTTTTTTTGGTTCATGGTTCAGAGTTCATAATTCAAGTGCATAGTTAAAAATGGGGCTGACGCTATGCACCTTTAAAATTTGCTTTTTTTGATTTGAGGAATAAAGTTAGCAGGGTGCATCTCAAATTGTCGCATATAGAAAAGTGTAAAATGTTTTTAATTGATATGATTTTGGTCTTTCACCCAAATTCTATAAGGTTTTCGAAAACTATAGAATTGATTACCAAAACTTTATCGCCAATTCTCATAGTTTGATTCTTATCGAATTTTTAATTTTTCACTAAACAAAATTATACATTTTCTGATTGTAACGGATTGCGTTGGTGATGTAATTTAAATTGGATGATGAGTTTAAGTCGTCGGACATTTTGAAAATGTCAGACGACAACATTTTCGTATTATTTGTTTAAAATGAACTATTTACAAAATAAAAATAAAATAATTTATTAATAATCGTTCAAATTAAATTGTAAATTCGTCTCGTCTGACATTTTGAAAATGTCCGACGAGTAAGGTTCGCAAAATACTGAAAATCAGCATGTTAAATACTACCATGTTTTTACCAACGCAAAACGTTACAATCAGTAAATTTTCATTTGGTAAAAATAAAAATGCGACAATTTGAGATGCACCCCTATGAACTATGAACCATGAACCATGAACTATGAACTATCAACTAATAGCCCGTTAAAATTACGGGATTTATCTGACATCATTCATTCACAACAATAGTCGCGCTCCTTGTTCCCCTGTCAATGTCCCGATGGCGACTCCCATGCCACCCAATCGGGCAGCCACCACAATATTTTCAGAAATATGTCGTACAATAGGTGACTTGCGTTCACCAATGCCCAAGATGCCACTCCACCAACGCTCAATTTCGACATTTTGATTGGGGAGAATATGCTCGCGCAGCATTTTTTTGAGATAATCTTGAATGTTTTGGGTGATGCCAAATTGGTCGGTGCTTTCTTGTTGCTGATAGCGGTTGCGTCCGCCGCCGAGTAGGATACGCTTGCCGACATTGCGAAAGTAAACGTAGCCTTTATCATAATGAAAGCAGCCTTTAATCGGCAAGTTTTCAATAGTTTGGGTAATCAAAACCTGATTGCGGGCGGGCATAACGCGAAGGTCGGGCAATAAACGACGGGTGAAACCATTGGTAGCTACGAGGGCTTTTTGCGCCTTGATTTCCCAGCCGTTTTTTGTGTGAATAAGAACGCCGGTAGAGCTATCTGTTATGGATTCGACCTTGATGCCATTGAGGATTTGAACGCCTTTTTCGCGGGCAATGCCGAGGAGTGTTTTCATCATTTGTCCGGTATGCAACTGTCCTTCGCTTCGATTCAAAATTAGATGCGAAATACCCGAAAAAGCAAAAGTCGGGATTTGTTCGTCGGCTAATACGAAAGTTTCTTTTTCGCCTGTAATCGGTGCTATTTTTTTATTCAAAAAATTAATCTGCGCCATACATTCGTCAAAAGTGGCATTTTCATCAGGTTTGAACATTTCATACGAACCGTGAGCCTCGTATTTGAGGGCGGTATCACCTGCGAGTTGGCGTAGATTTTGGAGACCGCGCCAGCGTTTTTGGATTAAATCAAAAACTTCATTTTCGGAGTTTTGTGCCAAATCATCGAGTAGTTCTGTGACAGAGCCAAAGCAAGCAAAACCGGCATTGCGCGTACTCGCTCCGCTTGGTAATACGCCGTTTTCGAGGATGGTGACGCGCAAGTTATTAACATGTGTTTTGAGGAAAATAGCTGCGCTCAAGCCCACTATTCCACTACCGACAATAATAATATCGGTATCCCGAAACCAAGTATCCCATTCCCAATAACTTCTTTGTATCATGCTTTTTCTTATTTTTAATTAAAAATATTTATAACTTTTAAATTGTTAATTTTCAATATTTTAAGTCATTTTTATTGTCAAAGAAGTGTCAAAAAAATAAGTTGTACAACTATTTCCCTCAACAAACAGACTTTATTTTTGATTTAAGATGTGACGTAAGAAGGATATTTGGTGTCTCAATGTAAACTAAATTATTAACATTAATTCACAATAATTATTCACATTTTTATTTGGCATAAACAAACAAAAAGTTTTGAGTTGTCGTAAAAGTTAATATATTTGCGAAAATTTCCCAAAAAAAACTAAAATTAGGCTAGGTGTTGAACACGAATCAATGGATGATCATACGATATTACATTTGAATAATTTTGATTATTGCAAATCCGGTGTCATTACACAAATACATTTTATCGTCCATAGTTTGTTGTCAGCTATCCTAGCACCGGAATTGTAGAGGAGGAACAAAACAATGATTAGGACTCCCTATATTTTTTCACCTAAGACAAGAATTATGACTACAACCGAGCGTACACGTTACAGTGATGTAGAGTTGGACGAGTTTAAAGTCCTTATCTCCGACAAACTGAAAAAGGCAGAAGAAGAACTGAACTTCTACAAAAATCAATTGGCTGAACGAGCAGATGGTGATGATGCCAAACTTAAAGGCTTGGACGATGGCAATGTTTCTGCCGAAGTAGAGCGTATTACTCAAATGGCAGCACGTCAGGGAAAGTTGATTAAACACTTACAAAATGCTTTGATTCGTATCGAAAATAAAGTATATGGTGTGTGCCGCGAAACAGGCAAACTCATCAGTAAAGAACGCCTCCGTGCTGTGCCTCATGCAACATTGAGCATACAGGCTAAGATGGAGCGTAAATAGCAAAATCCCAAGCACTAAATTCTAAATTTCCAAAAAAAACAGCGTGCAATTTGGAATTTAGATTTTTCAGTAAGGGACATCAGTTGTGTACAACAGTTGATGTCCTTTTTGCGTTTTGTACGATGTGTTCTTCGTTCTTCATTCTATTTGCCAATGCAAAAGGAAGTACAGAATAAAGAAGCCAAAACAACGGATACATGAAACGACTGACCTTAGCCATATTTGTTATTTTTTCGGTATTGCTGCTCGACCAATCTTTGAAGGTTTGGGTGAAGCTGAATATGTATATGGGACAAACCATTGAGGTATTGAGTTGGTTTCATTTGCATTTTACCGAAAATGAAGGTATGGCTTTCGGCTTGGTACTCGGCGGAAATTACGGCAAATTGTTGTTGAGTCTTTTTCGGATTTTTGCAGTGGCTATGCTAAGTTGGTTTTTGGTGCAACTCATACGTGAGCAAGCGCATAAGGGCTTGATTGTGGCTTTGGCGATGATCATTGCAGGGGCATTGGGCAATATCATTGATAGTGCATTTTATGGCTTGTTGTTTTCGGGCAGTTTTCATGGTATAGCGACTTTTTTGCCGGAAGCGGGCGGCTATGCCGGGTTTTTGCATGGCAGCGTGGTGGATATGTTCCATTTTCCGGTCTATCATGGCTACCTGCCGCAGTGGATGGGCGGACGCTATGTAGAACTTTTCCGACCTGTTTTTAACCTCGCAGATTTATCTATCACTTTTGGTGTCTTCTCTTTAATCGTTTTTCAACGATATTTTTTCACTTATCTACAGTCGAATAATAATTAGAATTTGGAGTTTTTACATAGCCGTTTTGATGCGTTCTATTTGTTTTAAATGACGATTGAAATGCAGTCGGAAAAAGCCTAACATTTGCCTGATGGTCATGCGTCCGACGAGCAGATGTTTATAGGTCGCTTTGTTGAGGTTGCTCTCATCGAATCGCTCCAATTGTTCGGCAGTATCGCGACGGATTTTGTCCCAACCTTCGCGCGTTGCGGCAAATGTCGTGCGCTCAAATGTCGGTGTTACCATCGCTGGTGCGGGTGTGGCATTGTCGCCTTGCATATAGTCGGTGAGTTGTTGGAAACGGTCATCGGCTTCAGCATCTATTTCGGGCAGGTCTGCCAAGCCATTGGTCAGCTTTTTTTGTACATACAAGACCGAGCCGCCCTCTGCCATCATCAGGTGATTCATCACTTCGAGTATAGACCACTCATCGGCAGAAGGTTTGAAATTGAGTTGGTCTTCGGTATACTGTTCGAGGTCTTTGAAAAGCTCTTTGCGGGAGGCTTCTATTTCGTTGAAATCCTTTTGTAATGTGGCAAGCATCATTCTAATTTTTGATTGAGTGATTTTTGATTTTTGATTGAATTTTTCTTCGCAAAATTGATAGGCTCTAACGCTCATTACCATGTTTGTAATGTCCCGTCAATTTGGCGAGTTTCAATTGGATGGTTTGTGTATCTGTTTGTTTGCTTAAAGTTATAAAATCTTCGGCAGTTTTCCCACGAATTATTTTTATTTGTTTGTTGTCCCGATAAATGAGCAATTTATTATCCTTAGCGATTTTGTAGGTGAATGGGCGTTGTTCGAGTTGCTTGCGTTGGTCTATTTTGGGGTTTTGTGCTGTGTTTATATTTGCAAAAACTGTATTTTTTATCCCTTCCCATTCCGATTTCAAAATACTATAATACACCGAATCGCGTCGGTATCCATCGAACATCAATGTGTGACTGCGAAGTGCGCCCTCGTAGCTGGCACCAATGCCTTCGATGGCTTGTCGGGATTGTTGGTTGCGGCTGTCGGTTTTGAGTTCTACCCGTTCAAATTGGAGATTTTCGAAGGCATAACTTAGCATCAGGAATTTATTGTGCCGATTCAAACCCGTTCTTTGGCGGTCTTTCGCAATCCATGTCCAGCCGATTTCGACGCGCTTATGTTCATTGGAAATATTGCCAAAACTTGTGCTGCCTAGGTATTCGCCCACCGCCTTATCGTATATCACAAAAGCGTATCTAACCTGTTTTTTTCTTTGTTTGAATGCCATTTCAAAATAATCGCGTAGCCCTGTTTCACTCGCATAATTGGACGGAGAATAACGCGGCAAATCAGGATATTTTAAGACGACAGACAGCAAATCGTCGAAGTGTCGCCAGTCAATAGGTTCTAATCTGGTGCGTTCATTTTCTAGGATAATTTTGTTCTTGCAATTAAATTTCATCGTTTAGCTTTTTTCCGATTCGTCGTATGATTGGATTGATAAAATGCAGGATGCTTCTTGGCAACCCATTTGACAAATTTTTGCATATCCTCATGCGTGAGGAGTTTTTCGACGCTGTTGTATTCACGTTTCAATTCTTTTTCCGTAAATAAAGAATGAATTTTTTGATGGCAAATATTATGTACCATAATCGTCTCGCCATGTGCGCCACCTTTTGATTTGGGGGTCAGGTGGTGCTTGGAGATATTTTCATTGCCGAGTTCGCGTTGGCAAATCGGGCAGATGTATGGTGTATCTTTTTCCATTTGAAGATTTATTCAGGGTGAATACGAATACTGTACTGACGACTTTACAGGCTGGACGGGAACTCGTACAGGCGATTTCAATCGCCATGTTTAGTATAATTTTTATTTATAATTTACTGCAAATAAATGTTATACGAATTTTATTTATTTTCACATGGCGAATGAATTCGCCTGTACGGTATTTGCGGTCAGCCTCTTTAGCCATCGCGTGAAATGAAAATATATTTACAAGTAATTTAATTTAAATAATTTAAAAATTA
Source organism: uncultured Saprospiraceae bacterium (assembly GCA_937967535.1). Lineage (GTDB taxonomy): Bacteria > Bacteroidota > Bacteroidia > Chitinophagales > Saprospiraceae > JAHDEO01. The sequence goes on along the minus strand of CALCMV010000249.1, from coordinate 584 downwards.
AAGTAAAATTTATCTGACGGCTAAAGTCGTCAGTACAGTGTTCGTGATAAGTTCGTTAGGATACCTTAAAAATCGTTCAAAATAAAAGAAAAGTTCGCAGTAATATGGATTTTTTTACAAATTATTCCTTAGCTTAGTAATTTTTAGAAACCAAGATCTTGTCGATAAATTTGCGATATTGGTTTATCACTCCGAAAGAGGCTTAAATTTGTCCCGTATAGCTATCGGGAGAACCTAAACTTGTTCTTAAACTTAAACTTTACTTAGGTACTTTACTGCTCTTATTCCTGCTCATTTATACCATCAGAAAAATGAAAAACACCCAAAAAACGAAACATCAATCACCCAAAAAACGTATAAGCTCCACATAATTACATTTTTATAAAATGTTAAAACTGCGCTAAAATCAATCTTTTTAACGAAAAAAAGTGTTATCTTACTGGCTATATTCTTTTGTAATTTCTATTTTGAGATTGCAGCAATAAATACGTGTTTTTCGTTAAAAATTCGGGGCAATGGCAATGCAAACCAACAATTATCAACTTCTCATTCAGAAGCTTGACCAATTTATTCGTAAATATTAC
>CALCMV010000248.1 GCA_937967535.1 uncultured Saprospiraceae bacterium | reverse complement strand
CAGGGTTTAAACCCTGTGCTTTTGTGATGGAAAATGTTTGGGGTGTTTTATCCCACAAATTACAAATTATTATCCGTATAAAAACCATTTTCGCCGTCAGGCTGACGGCATTACGCAAAAATGGCAGACATTTCAAAAATGTCTGCCATTTCATATCTGACGCGAAGCACGGGTTGGAAGCGTGCTACGATTATGTTCTATTAATACCCCGGATTCTGCACCAATTGCGGATTCCGTTGTACCTCATCCCGCGTAATCGGACGATAATACATTTTATCTAACCAAGTCCGCGTTTCGACTTCGGTATTTTCAAAGACGGTGTAGGTGTAATCATACACATCCCTATCGTGTTTGTAGGGAACGTGCGGCGTAGCACCCGACTTGAGCGTAGCTGCTACCGTAACCGCCTGAATACCTCTGCCGAGCGTCTGCGGCGCAATCATCCATCTACGTGCATCATGGTAGCGATGCTCTTCATAGACGAGTTCGATTCTGCGCTCGTTGTGGTATCTGTCTACCAAATCTTGTCCCGAATCGGTGATTTCAGGCATACCCACACGATAGCGGATTTTGTTGAGCCAATCCCGCGCTTCTTGCTCCAGACCGAGTTCGATACATGCCTCTGCATAGTTCATCGCCACCTCTGTATAGCGAATGAAGGGCCAAGGCACTTCCTGTGTATTCGACTGATTATCAGGCAATCCCGGATTCGGGTCAATGAATTTGCGCGTGTAATAATGCGTGCGCGTCCCATTCCAATTTTCAACAGACGATTGGCGCGTGTCCAAACCATTGACGATACCTTCGGGACCATTGTCGTAAGTTCCCGTTTGGATTTGGTCGTAAGGGTCCAAGCCCACTTGTGCCGCCGGTCTTGGTTTCCAATCCGCACCATCATAGAGAATACTCGCATAAAAACGCGGGTCTCTGTTCGAGTACGGGTCGGCTGCTTGTGCCGGGTCGTTCCAATCGAATCTTGAACCATCCATCATTTCATAATCATCTACCAACTGCTGAATTGGTGTGTTGCCGCCCCAGTTATTATAACCGTTTGGTCCGTTATTGATGCCATAGTGCAGACCGCCGAGGGGCCAGATAGATTCTTGTGTGTAATCGGACGTGGCGGAGCGTTGGAAGATGAGTTCGACAGCCGCCGCAGGGTCGGCTACGGTACTACCGCCGCCCATAGCGAGTGCTGTGTAGTTGGCTTGCCCTTCTGCCGCCGAAACGGGTGCGGTCAAGTCCATTTTGTAGCCCACGCTTTCGTTGAGTGCGGCTAAAGCTGCATCATGTGCGGCTTGCCAACGACTCATTTGGTCGCCGGAAGTGTAGGCAACTAAAGCCAAATCAGGATAAGAAGCCAAGACAGAAGAATTGGCAGAAGCCGTAGGTCCATCGTGCAAATCACTTGCTGCGTAGAGCAATACCCGCGATTTGAGCGCGAGGGCAGAGGCGCGTGTGGCGCGTCCGTTGCCCGTTTCAAGACCGTTCAGCATTTCAGCCGCTTGGTCTAAATCTGCGACAATGAAATCAACACACTCTGCATAGGTATTGCGAGCAATAGAGTAATCCTCGTCCAAACCGTAGAGTCTGTCCACGAGTGGTACACCACCAAAATATCTCAATAATTGTTGGTAATAATAAGCCCTCAAGAAGTGTACTTCTCCGATGAGTTGTCGTTTCAAGCCCTCGTCAATTTCTGCTCCGGGCAGTTCCGCTAAAGCGATATTTGCCTGACGAATAGCGAGATACATATTGCCCCATTCATAAGTATCACTCATAAATGCCAGATTGGTCGGGCTTTCCGTACCTTCATTGAGCGGGGGAATCGGACGACCCGCGTGGGTGAACATGGCTTCATCGGTATAAGATGCCAATGCCTGCTCCTCGAATCCGCCAAAACCTAAGAATGAATACACATTGAAGACGAAAGCCTGCGAAAGTGCGCCGTCTTGCCAAGTGGCATCCGCCGAAATTTGGTCAAGCGGTTGGGTATCCAAAAAATCTTGGTTACACGAAATCGGTAAAAGCACCATTACCACGAGCAGTGGCACCGTGAGTAATAATATTTTTTTCTTCATGTTTAGTTTATTTAGTTGTCAGTTGATAGTTCATAGTTTTTATTTGTAATTAACTTGGACTTTGGATATTTTGGAAATTCGGTAACTGGGAAATTCGGTTTTAAATCGTAAGTAATTGATTATCAGTTATTTTATTTTTATTAAGATAAAAAAACATTCAATTAATTTAACTTTATAATTATTTGATAAAAATTCCGATAACTATCGGGATACCTAATACCAAATTTCCTAATTCCCCAATATCCAAAGTCCAGTAATTAACAAGTACAACAAATTTATTTTTTATTAATTTTAAATTAATTATTAACAATATAAAAATGATTCGGTTTAGGGATTGAAAAATTATTTGAATCTGTATTTTTTATTTATTAATAATTTTATTTTTATATAAATAAATTTATAAATTATTGTTTTTAAATAAAAATAATAATGCACTTGACAGCTAAACAGGTTGACCGCGAACTCGTAAAGGCGATTTTAATCGCCAAGTGTGGCGTAATTTATATTTACAATTAACTAAAATAAGAATTTTACAAATTAAACTTATTACTTACGTGGCGAATAAATTCGCCTTTACGGTATTCTCGGTCAGCCTATAAAACAGTCATTATAGTGCTTACTGTAAATTATGAACTAACAATATGAACTTTATCAAAGCGTCAAACTGAAACCTACATTAATTACTCTGGCTTGTGGGTAAAAGCGTCCGAGTGAATTGGTAGATTCCGGGTCGAATATATTGAATCTATCTATGGTAATTAAATTAAATGCGTTGACAAATACACGCGCACCACTAAATCCTGCTCTGCCTAAGAAACTGTCAGTAGCGAGTCCGTACCCGATTTCTACATTTTTCAAACGAATATAATCTTTATCGAATAAGAAATAGGTATTGTTGCCAAAATTTCCACCTGTATAGTAGGTGTCTCCACGACTTGCGAGGCGCGGATGTTCGGAACTTGGATTGTCAACAGACCAGCGATTGTCATGGCTAAATCTGAGATAATTTCCGATGTCGCCGGATTCCGTTTGAACGGGAACGCTTGCGCCCGTCGCGCCTTGCCAGAGCATGGAGAAATCAAAGCCCTGATATTCAGCGCGGAGGTTGATACCAAAGTTAAATTTTGGTATGATACTCTCATTCAGACGAATTTGGTCATCCCCATCAATCAAACCGTTGCCATCTTGGTCTACAAATCTCATATCACCGGGAATGAGTTGCTGCGTGACGGCACTATAATCAATGGTATTGTCTTCGATAGCGGCTTGGTCTTGGAATACACCATCCGATTCATAGACTAAATAGGCACCGATAGGTCTGCCTTCTTGTCGCTGATAATCGGGTGCGCCTGCTACCTCATCCATAAACAGGACTTCGTTGTTTGCCCAACCGCCATTCAGACCAAGTTGGTAACGGAAGCCCTTGCTATTGGAGCTTCTGTCGCCACCATTATATTGTAAATTAAATTCAAAACCTCTGTTGGCAACTTCACCCGCATTGACCGGAGGCAATAGCGTACTGATACCCGAAGAGGCAGGCGTAGAACCTGTTTCCTGAATCAAAATCTGGTCGCGGCGATTGTTGAAGTATTCCAAAATAATATCCAAACGCCCCATGAGTGTCATGTCTATACCGATGTTGAGATTGTTGGCTCTTTCCCATGTGAAATCAGGATTGGCGAGGATAGTCTCTTCCAATGTATTTTGTACCGACCCTTCGATGGGGAAGGAATTGAAACCATAAATCGGCAGGAAGGCAAACTCCTGTAATCTATCGTTGAAAAATACTTGGTCATTACCCATTTGACCGAAAGAAGCGCGTACTTTGATATGGTCGAATACGTTGGAATTAAACCATTCTTCGCTCGATACATTCCAACCCAAAAGGATACCCGGAAAGAAACCAAAACGCCCGGATTCGGGGAAGATATACGAGCCATCGTACCGCCAGATAAATTCTGCGAGATATTTCTCTCGGAAATCGTATTGGACTCTGCCGTAGTAGCCCAAGCGGGTACGGTTGAATGCGCTACCGCCTGTATTTTGTTGCTCTGTACCTCCGGCAAATAATTGATCAATGGCAGTAGAGACGAAATTTCTGCGGAAAGCAAAGAAATTATCGCCCTGAAACTGCTCGCGTGTCGCACCCGCGAGGATGTTGAGACCATGATCTGCACCGACATTGACATCATAATTCAATAGCCCTGTAAAGTTGGTATTGAGCAATGAAACTGAAGATTGCGTGAGTCGTGCATCCGTGAAAAGTGAACGGACTGCCGGTTCCAGCACCGGTATGCCGTCAGACCCGAAGGTTTGTCTGTCCCAGAAGTAAAGTTCCCAGGGAGTCTGCCATCTTCTGCTGCTGGTGACATTTCTATCTACCGCACCGGAGAGAGTAAGTTTTAAACCTTTTATCCAAGGATTGCCTATATCAACTCCTGCGTTGAGTTGTGCAATATCAGATGGAATACGGTGGAAACCCGTAGCATTGGTGGTGATGACCACCGGATTTTGACCGTTTTCGATGTCCGGTCCCGGTTGTCCGGTGGGCCAGACTGCCGGTTCGGTTGGTCGTCCGCGCATCAACATTCTGAAAATATCCTCAGAATTTTCTGTTGGAAAATTACGGTCTTCCCGACGCATATGAATGCCAAAATTGGTGGTCACATAGTCATTGACATCCGCATCAAGATTGAGACGGAAATTGTATTGCCGATAGAAAGTTGCCGAATTCTGATAAATCGCATCTTGGAAAGTCGTGCCAAGTCCGGTATAGTAACGCACTTTGTCCGAACCGCCGCTAAGTCCGATATGATGCTGATTTTGTGGTGCCCACTGTCGGAAGGTATCGCCAAACCAATCCGTGTCGGGGAAAGCCCAGGGGTCAGAACCATTGCCATGTGCTGCCACAGCTTCGGGGCTGAAATTGGCATTGATAGTACCGACACCACTTGTTGGCGAATCATATACGCCTGTGGTGCGGATGCTATTCCATGCCTCTTGCCATTCATCAACGGGAACAGAACGGTAAATCGGCAGTTCATTCAGGATATTGGCATATTCGACGGCGTTGGACATTTCCGGCACAGCCGTTGGTTGTGACCAGCCTTGATTGAAGGTGTAAGTCGCCGTTGGTTTGCCCGCTTTACCACGCTTGGTGGTGACGAGTACCGCGCCATTTGCCGCACGCGCCCCATAAATCGCAGCAGAGGCATCTTTCAATATTGATACCGATTCAATGTCTTGCGATTGTAACCGTCCGATGCCGCCGTCTCTGTCAGGAATCCCATCAATGACGACCAGAGGTGTACTATTTCCTAGTGTGTTCGTACCTCTGATTCTGATGACTGCATCATCGTTGCCGGGTTCGCCGCTTGGTTGGATGACGACGAGACCGGGCAAGCGTCCTGCCAACGAAGTCGAAAGGTTGACCGCCGGAGATTCTACAAGGACATCGCCCTTCAGTTGGGAAACCGCCCCTGTGACCGTCACTTTTTTCTGTGTGCCGTAAGCGACCACGACGACTTCATCAAGGCTTGTGCCTTCTTTCATGGTGAGGTTGAGGTCGGATTGGTCGCCGACTAGCATCTCTTGGTCGCCGAAGCCCACATAGCTATAAACCAATACATCGCCTTTGTTTGCTTCGAGGTTGTAATTTCCATTAATGTCTGTGACTGTTCCCTTCGTAGTGCCTTGTACCGACACATTGACTCCGATAAGTGGTATGTTATCTTCATCCACGATTGTGCCTGATACCGTTGTGGTTTGAGCGTAAATGGAAGCACTCAACAGAAACATTAACGAAAAGAGCAAGATTTGTAATCTTCGTCTTTTCATAGTGTAGTAGTTTGATTGAAATTCCGAATTAAGTTCAAGTATCAAGTGTAAGTTCAGATAACTCATTCACTTTGAGAGAACTATACTCTCACACGCACTACAAATTATTTTTTCATTATTATAACAAAAAAATATAACAAAATAGAAATAGAATGTTGTGGATTCGGAATTTCTCAAGCTCTCATAAGTAACTTGATTCAATGATAGAATAGTTATTGGTAGTCTGCGCTAAATTCTCATATGTAACGCAAGGCTAAATTATTAATTTATTTTTTGAAATTATAATAAAACATGATTTTTCTTTGTATTGGAAATTATTTTTGAAATTTAATTTGGAAAAACTTAACGCGGCACTTACGGTTCGCGTCATGTAGAACGGTGCTTCCAGCCCGTTCCCTTGCGTATGTAGAGCAAAACTAACGCGGCGCGGACTGGAAGTACCGCGCTACGGATGCGGAACGAGTTGGAAGCATCAAATCGTAAATGCTGCGCTACAAAGGAAATGACTCTTTTCCTCTAAATTAAAAATCAATCCGTCACGAATCCCTATATTTGCGTCCAAAATAAAATAACTCTATAACCGGACTTTGGATATTTTGGAAATTAGGCTAACGAAGATATAATTTGAGTGTGACACACATAAGTGGATTCGTAATATTAGGCGCATAGCGTCGGAACACTTTGTAACCAGCGACTGCCCCTCACAACTCCCTAAGTCGCATAGCGGCGGCACTATTAAAACCGACGTATTAAGGGGGATTCCGATAGCTATCGGAACTACGCGCCTTTTTCGGGTAGTGGAACATTCGATGTTACAAATGGTATTGACGCTATGCGCCTACAAAGTACACTTTAACATTAAATTTCCGCTAATATGTAGCACACTTTTTACCTAATCTCCCAATATCCAAAGTCCGGTCTATAAGAGCATGTTTAAATAATAAAATATAAATATTCTACGATGAATTTTGTTAATATCTTTTATGCCCTTAGCATCTTTACATTGATGTTATTTCTATTTGGTTGTCCGGCTAGAACTGAAACTTCTATCTTTCAAACTTGGGTCAACTCAATAGAAGAACAAAGCGACCCAAATATACAATGCTACCGAACTTCTGATTTTGATTTTCCGCCAATCAGAGGTCAGAGAAATAGTTATGAAATCCGCGAAGACGGTACATTTACATTCAGCTTTACCGGACAGACGGATGCCGTAGAAAGGGCAAATGGTACATGGGAAAAAATCAGCGATACTCGCTACGAAATGACTTTTGACAATCCACCGCCAAATTTCAGAAAGACCTTTAATATTGATGTGATTTCGCTGGAAGATGGGCTTTTGAAAATCAATAGACCGGACTTGGCAAACCCAAACCCGCCTGCTGATGTGACGGATTTGATTACCAAAAAATGGTGGAATTCTTTTGAAGATGAAACCGACCCGAATAATGAAAAATGCTACCGACCGAGTGATTTCGATTTTCCGGCTTCGAGAGGTCGTATGGGCTTTGAGTTCAGACCCAACGGTACTTTCGATTATAATTATCCCGGACCAACCGATGCACCAACTACTGATAAAGGTACATGGATAAGATTGAGCGATAATCGCCTCAAAGTCAAATTCGATAAACCAAGACCGGGTATCGTGAAAGAGTTTCTCGTAGAAATCATTTCTATTAATGATGAATTACTGAAAATCAAGCCTTTACAACTTATTGATACAAATAAGAAGTAAGTTCTTAGTTCATGGTTCATAGTTCTTAGTTCTTAGTTCTTAGTTCATGGTTCATGGTTCATGGTTTCTTATGCGAATAACGGGTTAAATGGCTACCCGTTTAAGTTTGCTCAACTTTGATAATCAGTAATTTACAATCCCGTATAGCTATCGGGATGTTATTCAATTAATTGTAAAAAACTATGAACTATGAACTGGCAACTATGAACTGATAGCTCAAAATCAAGGGGTATAGATGCAAGGCATTTTCAAAATGCCTTGCATCTACATTGAAAATCAGTATTTTATCCAACCCCTTATTCGCACAAACTACAAACTATGAACTAATTCCCATTTTGTCCAAAATCCAATGTGCTGATTCATTGTAAATATCTGCTCAATCACTCAAGCATGAAGCCATGAAACAGTCGAACAATGAAGCCATGAGGTATTTTTTTCACATTGCATATAAAGGGACAAATTATCGGGGTTGGCAACGTCAACCCAATGCGATAAGTGTGCAGGAAGTGATTGAAAATGAGATAAATAGATTGCTCAAAAGCAATACTTTTATCGTGGGCTGCGGACGCACAGATGCGGGGGTACACGCGAGTCAGTTTTTCTTTCATCTGGATGTGGAAAATGAGTGGCAGGGAGATTTGAAATTTAGATTGAATAAAGCCCTGCCCGATGATATTGCAGTGCATGATATCATTCGTGTAGAAGATAAAGCACACGCTCAATTCGATGCCACAGAACGCACTTATGATTACCATATTCATACTCGAAAAATGCCTTTTTTGAGCGAAATCAGTGCATTGTACGAAGAAAAAATTGACCCGAATAAAATGAAAATGGCAGCAGCCATTTTGTGTCAATATCAAGATTTTCGCGCCTTTTGCAAAACCCCCGACAAGCACAATCATACCATTTGTCACATAAAATCTGCTGAATTATTTGTGGAGGAATCAGGCGAAAAAATCCGCTTTCAAATCACTTCAAATCGCTTTCTACGCGGTATGATTCGTATTATCGTGGATAGATTGGTGGAGGTCGGAAAAGGAAATTGGAGTATCGAAAAATTTGAATATCATTTAAAGTCGAAAGAACGCCCGCAGTTTACTAATTTTGCGCCGCCGCAGGGATTATTTCTCTCGAAAGTTGTTTATCCGTTAATCTATTAAAAATTTATGCTTGATTACACGAATTGTTTTATTAATCAAATTTCGATTCATCAGGTTGGGAATAAGACCAATGAAGAGGATTTGCATTTGTCAAAATCGCCATTGGAAAATACGAATGATGTGCTGAAAGATTTGTTGTTGCAGTATTTTTTGAAGCCTTTTGCCGAGCCTGAATTTTTCTCTTTTACCTTCTCGAATGAGGATGTAAAGTTGAATCCGGTTTATAATTTTGCGGGGCAAATATTCGACGCACCGACTTCATTTCACATCAATTCTATCAATGTAGCAAAACATTTGTACGAACTTTCGACGCATCCGCAAATCAAGTCGGGCGATTTGTTTGTTGTGCATTTTTCGGATGTGGTGCTTGAGGATGAATTGGTGGATGTGTTGGGTATTTTTAAATCAGAAAACAGGCATCCGTTTTTGAAATTGGACGCGGAATCAGGCGAGTTTTCACTGAATTATGACGATGGTATCAGCGTGGATAAATTGGATAAAGGTTGCCTTATTTTTAATAAAGAAAAAGAAATCGGATATCGGGTATGTATCGTGGATAAGGCGAATAAAGTGGAGGCACAATTTTGGAAAGAGGATTTTTTGCAGGTCAAACCTTGTAGCGATGATTACCATTATACAAAGGATTTTTTGACTCTCACGAAAAGCTATGTGACCAGACAATTAGCGGAAGATGTGGAGGTGACGAAGGCAGACAAAATTGACTTGCTCAATCGCACGGTAGATTATTTTAAGACGCATGAGCATTTTGATAAATCGGAATTTGAGAGCGAAGTTTTTCAGACGGATGAGATGATTGAGTCTTTTCAACATTTTGACGAAAGCTATCGTATGGAACACGATATTCAGTCGTCAGATAACTTTGATATTTCGGAACAAGCGGTGAAAAAACAAGCGCGGAGCTTTAAGAGTGTTTTGAAGTTAGATAAAAATTTTCATGTATATATTCACGGTGATAGATCTTTGATTGAAAGAGGCTCGGAGGAGGACGGACGCAAGTTTTATAAAATTTATTTCGATAAGGAAAGCTGATAATTTTTTATTTAGCCATAATCAACACTATAATATAAGTGAAAATAAAATTTATAAATTTTAAAAATAAAAACTTGTATTTTCTTGTTTTTTAGCGAATTGTACACTTAATTTGCATTAGAAAGTTGATTGTGTAGAGACAATACTAAAAGGACAACTTTCTGTTATCTTTAGTTAGGCACTCTAACAAAGATTTAAACTTAAAGCTGCCTTCGGAACTTTCGAAGGCAGCTTTTCGTTTTTAGTAAGGCGTAAATAATAAGGATTTTTTAAGAAGATAGATGAATTAATTTCATTTTTTTCCTGCCAAATCGTACAACTTTAGATAATAATATTTATCTTTGCGCTCCGCTTCTGAAAAAGCACAAATTATAAGACCTGAATCCATAATAGTTTATTGGGATTTGGGATTTGAAAATTCGGATTTAACCGATGGCTCTGTAGCTCAACTGGATAGAGTACCTGACTACGGATCAGGAGGTTCCAGGTTCGAACCCTGGCAGAGTCACCACTATTAATTTTGAATGAATAATGTTGAATACTTTTGAGTTCAGCATTTATCATTCAAAATTCAACATTAGAATTATGTCTAAAGTTTGTAATCTAACAGGAAAACGTCCGATTTCGGGCAATAACGTTTCCCACTCCAAGGCTAAAACCAAGCGTCGTTTTGTACCTAATGTACATACAAAACGCTTCTATATTCCTGAATTGGATAAATGGGTAACTTTGCGTCTTAGTGCCAAAGCAATGCGTAACATCAATAAGAAAGGTATCTATGCGTACTTGACTGAATTAGAACAGAAAGGCGTAAATACGGGTGTTAAATTGAAATAAAGGTTAATCATAACCAAAGTTCATCATTAACCATTAAATAAGTCATGGCAAAGAAAAGTAAAGGTAATAGAATACAAATTATATTGGAATGTACAGAGCATAAAACAAGTGGTATGCCGGGTACTTCGCGTTACGTTACCGAAAAAAATCGTAAAAATACTCCCGACCGTCTGGAGATTAAAAAATACAATCCCATTCTAAAAAAATATACAGTTCACAAAGAAATTAAGTAATTAATGAAAATGTAAATGAAAATTAAAAAAGTACTTCGTTATATGGCTTTATAATTTTCAAATACGCCTTGTTTTCATCATTATACAAGTAATACTCGAATGTCTGGTTTTGTATTCAAAATTCACACATTCAAAATTCAAAATTACTAATCATGGCAAAGAAAGTTTCTAAGAACTCAAGAGTAGGACAACGTGCCGCCAATGCAGGTTCGGGTAAAGACTATGTAAAAGTGGTCAAAGCTATTAAAGACCCGGCAACAGGCAAGTATACTTACAAACAACAAATGGTACACAAAGATAATGTGAAAGAATTCTTCGCTGACAAGAAGTAAGTCTTCACTTTATCACGTACTAAAAAGATATATTTAACAGGCTTCTCTTTTCGAGGGAAGCCTTTTGGTTTTTACAATGCTTAAAAATTCATTCATTATCACGTCGCATTTAAGCATTTCAACATTCAAGCATCACTGATGAGCGTATTTAGCAATTTTTTTAATAAAGAAAGAAAAGAGGACCTGGATAAAGGTTTGGAAAAAACCAAAGCGGGATTTTTCGAAAATATTTCGCGTGCCGTAGCGGGCAAATCCAAAGTAGATGAAGAGGTACTTGATAATCTTGAAGAAGTACTGATAGCTTCGGACGTGGGTGTGGATACGACCGTCAGAATCATTGAGCGCATAGAGGCGCGAGTGGCGCGTGACAAGTATGTGAATACGAGTGAATTGAATGAAATTTTGCGCGACGAAATCGTCCAAATGCTTACGGAAAATAATACCGAAGATATGGACGATTATGATTTGCCTTCGCCGGCGCGTCCGTGTGTGATACTCGTTGTGGGGGTCAATGGAGTCGGTAAAACCACGACTATCGGCAAACTCGCCAGCCAATATCATAATAAAGGTTTGTATGTAATACTTGGTGCAGCAGATACTTTTCGGGCGGCAGCAGTAGACCAACTCAAAATCTGGTCGGAGCGTGTAGGTTGTGGTTTTTATAGTAAAGGAATGAATACCGACCCGGCAGCCGTAGCTTATGAAACGGTAAAATACGCCGAAAAGCAAGGCGCAGGCGTGGTGATTATTGACACTGCCGGAAGGCTGCATACCAAAGTAGGCTTGATGAACGAATTGTCCAAAATCAATCGCTCTATCGGCAAAGCCCTCGATGGTGCGCCTCACGAAGTACTACTCGTACTTGATGCCTCTACCGGACAAAATGCCGTCGAGCAAGCCAAGCATTTTACCAAAGCCACTGACGTAACGGCACTTGCATTGACCAAATTGGACGGTACGGCAAAGGGCGGTGTGGTGATTGGAATTACAGATGAATTTAAGATTCCGATAAAATATATCGGTGTGGGAGAGCAAATCCAACATTTACAGATATTCAATAAGCGCGAATTTGTAGATTCTTTCTTTAAGCAAAGATAAATTCAGAATGAGAGGATTGAAAAAAAATTAAATAAATCATCTCATTTTCAATGTTTAATATATTAAATTAATTTTAACTTAGATTTATTTTTAAATTTAAATTTAAATTTCTGCATAAAGTTGATTAACTTTAAAAATAATTTTGAACGACAGGATTAAGGTTATTCAAAATTTATTTATTCAACATTCATCACTATTTTTGTCACAAAATGAGTCGTTTTTCCAGTTTTTTTAAAGAAACTTCTATTGAGACAGATATGATATGGGGCTTGCTATTGACTTTGTTTGGCTTTGTGCTGGCAATTGTCCTTTCCTTCAAAATGCCCGGTACTTTCCTGTCTTTAATCGGTGTCGTCATTTTAGTATTAGGGGTGCTGATGTATGGAAAAGCGTTTTATAGAATGTTGAGTTAAGTTAATTACATACTTCAAAAAATAATGTATTTTCTCCTAATCTTTAGAAAACTATATGCTTCACAAACTTCGTCTTTCTAAGGCGAGTATCTTTTCTTTATTGCCATTTCCTAAAAAATACCAAGAATAATAGCGGTTACGACATGGATTATTGAAAATCGTATTAGATTCGGATGTCCGGCTCTGATATAAAGACAGTCAGGTTATTGACCTGTGTTGAATAGCCGGCACATTTACAGAGAATTTTGCTTATTTTATTTTACCCAAAAATTATATAAAATATATGTCACATTAATTAACTTTATGCTATTGACTTTTATTAAAAACTATTTGGTATGCAACTTTTTTATTAAACAATACATCTAAGAATCGAAAGCACCCGTAAATTCCTGATAAACAGCATTTATAACATTTTAATTAAAAACAATTTGATTCCATAATCATTATTAAAAATCACAACTCATGAAATTTTTTATCCACTTTTCCTCGATTTCAGCTTTGGTGCTTTTCTGTTCAACATTCGCATTGGCACAAAATCCGAATTGTCCCGATGCCTCAGAGATACTTGACCTAAGCCCAATAGCTACTGATACAGATGCTATTGCTACTATCAATGGTACCGGCCTGACGCTTGGTGGCGAATTACTACAGGTAGCAATTGCTTTCACCGGCGGTGCTACACAAGATGAAGATGCCATTAATGATGACCAATTGACCGGCTGTACCGGACTACAACTTGGTGTTACGGGTTCTACCAATGGCATCAATACCAGTATGACTACTACTTACACGCTTTCTGCTCCGGTAGCCAATATTTGTTTTACGCTTGTTGATATTGACCGAAATGACGAAATTATTGTCAATGCCAGTAGTGGCGGTGTACCCTGCTCAATTGATGCCGGCGATGCCGCTTTTACGCTCCTCGACCAATCAAGCAATAGCTGTATTGATTACCTTGGCAACAATCTATTCTCCTCTAACTGCGTACCGCCGGAGCCGAATCTTAATGATACAACACGCGGAGCCATAGAAATCTGTTTCAATAAACCTATTGACCAACTTGAATTGACCTTCTATGATATGGGAGCTACAACGGGCGGGTCTTACACCCTCTGCAATTTCAGTACTTGTGTCAATGCACTTCCTATCGAATTGGCATTTTTTAATGTCATAGAGGATGACTGTCGGGCAGACCTCGTTTGGAGAACAGTTACCGAGTCCAATTTTTCTCGCTTTGAAGTCGAAAAAAGTACCGACGGTGTGTATTATACCACTATTGTTACGATAAACCCCCAGGGTAATGGCTCTATCGGTGCCGATTACGATTTTGCCGACGAGCAATTGGCTGCCAGTAATTACTATCGCCTCAAAATGATAGATAATGACGGATTTGTAGAGTATTCTGATATTAAAATTGTTACCACAGACTGTTCAAGTGGTGTCTCTATTTCAGGTGTTTTTCCTAACCCTGTCAGAAATACGACTTCAAGTGTTCGCTTTATTTCTTCCATTGATGATGTGGATGCCACGATGGTCATTACGGATGTATTGAGTCGTGTAGTCACCCAACAAACGATTAATGTGGCAGAAGGTCAGAATTTTATCAATCTTGATGTTTCAACATTCAATAGCGGTATATATTACCTTTTTCTCGAAGGAAATAATTGGCAAACAAGTACCGTTAAATTTGTCAAACAATAAGAACTTAAGTGAAAGTACAAGTTTAAGTTGGTTCTTCTGCATATTTTACGGAAATAATATTTGACTATTATTTATTTGTTATAAAAAATAAAAATTACCCGAAATAGATACTTAATTTTGCTTTAATTGACTTTTGGGAAAAAAGATACTCGTCGGACATTTTTGAAA
>CALCMV010000247.1 GCA_937967535.1 uncultured Saprospiraceae bacterium | reverse complement strand
TTGGCGCACAAACACCAAGCAAAAGTCCTGCTCGGAACGGCTACGCCTTCCCTCGAAAGCTATGTCAATACACAAATTGGTAAGTATGGTTTGGTGGAAATGACCAAGCGATTCGGCGGTTTGCAAATGCCCGAAATCGTGGTGGCAGATGTGCAAAGCGAAACCAAGAAAAAGACCATGCAATCGCATTTTACGACGGTTTTGTTGGACGAAATTAAAGCGGCATTGGAGCGCAAAGAGCAAGTTATTTTATTCCAAAATCGGCGTGGCTACGCCCCTACTTTGCGCTGCGAAATGTGTGGTTGGACATCCGAATGTATTCACTGCGATATTTCATTGACTTATCATAAATACTCCAATCAAATGCGCTGTCACCTCTGCGGTTATCATACCAAACAGCCGCCTGATTGTCCGGCTTGCGGTAATCATACTTTCATCATTCAAGGTTTTGGTACGGAGAAAATTGAGGACGAATTGCAGATATTTTTGCCCGAAATTCGTGTAGCACGTATGGATTGGGATACGGTAAAAGGAAAGAATGCTCACCAACGTATCATCGCGCAGTTTGAAGATAAACAGATTGATGTACTTGTTGGTACTCAAATGGTTACAAAGGGTTTGGACTTTGATAATGTGGGCTTGGTAGGCGTGATGAGTGCGGATTCCTTGTTGTATTTTCCTGATTTTCGAGCTACGGAACGGGCGTTTCAGTTGATGACCCAAGTAAGTGGACGGGCAGGCAGAAAACAGAAGCAAGGCAAAGTCGTCATTCAGGCGATGAATACTTCGCATCCGGTTTTGACAGAGGTGTTTTATGGTGATTTTAAAAAGTTTTTTGAACGCGAAGAAATAGAACGCCGTAAGTTCAAATATCCGCCGTTTTATCGTTTGATTGGTTTGCAATTAAAACATAAAAAGAAGCATATCGTAGATGATGCTGCGGAGTTTTTTGCCAAAGAATTACATAAAAAATTGGGTGGTCGTGTACTCGGTCCGTCCGAACCGAGTGTGTCGCGGGTGCGCTCGTATTATGTGATGAATATTCTCATTAAATTGGAGCGTAAAAAGGAGGTGATTGACAAAACGAAAGCGTGGATACGCGATATTCAAATAGACCTTTCGGGGAGAAAAGGGATGTCAAGTGTGCGGGTGAATGTGAATGTGGATCCTTATTGAAGCTATCAGCTCTCTACTAATTCACTTAATGGTAAAGCTGCACCAAATAACTCACAAGTAATCTCTGATTCATTAACTGAAAATCCCTTACGAAGTCGAATCTGCCCATAATCATAATTTGGTTTGCTTATTTTTTCCCCTTTTCTATTTATAAAGTTACGAACTTTCGGATTTTGGTGTCTGACTGTATCCAAATATGGATTAGAAGTAAGATAAGAACGAGCAGAATAGTTATAAAAGGTATTTATCATTCTCTCTGTAGGTAATAATGTGTTTTTACCTTTTTTCATTGGTGTCAATGCAAGGTAAGGTTCTGTTTTGAGTAGCTGTTTCCATATTCCCTCATCGTATCCATTTTCTGAACCATGGTGGGGTACTTTAAATACTTGAGAGTGAGTAGTAATCATCTTGCTCTCTAAAATACCCGCCCACCCCAAGCCTGATTTCGTTGTTACTTCTAAATCTGCACCAAGTAGTAGACCAAAATCACTTCCAATAGTCAGTAACATTACTATAGACTGAAGGTTAGGTTCAGGTTTTGAGATTTTGAACACCCCGTCTTCCTGTGCCTTCAGTTTTTCAAGCTGCTTGTATTCTGTTCTTTCAAAATAGGAAATAGTATTATCATTTGGAGAAAGTGCTATCAATAACAACTCTTCATTACCTATCTTTGATTTGTGAAGTACTTTATCCTGCGAGGCTCGCTTTAGAGAACGTGGACTTTGGGCTATATATGTGACAAGCCGTACAAACTCGTTGGCAGGATTGAACTTGGAGAGTGCCTTTCCTTGATAGCCTATCATGCGATTATGTTCCTCGCTATTCATTGCTGCTGATAAGTAAATATCTGCTGCTTCGCATTGCTCAACCAACGATGTAAACCCCGTGATATGGTCTTCATGCCAATGAGTGCAGATAATAAACTCTACATTTTGGTAAGGAACTGAAATAGCCCTGAGATACTCAAGTGCTGTCGATTTTTTAGTTTTTGGATTAATGAAATTGTCTATTATTCCCCATTTATTTTCTCCTAAATGCAGCACAATAGACTCTCCGTATGCTGTACCTCTGCCGAATAAAGAGAACTCGAATTCAGTAGCTTTTGGAGGTATTGAGTTATATTGCTCTATTCCCAAATGTTATTGAAGTTTAGGTTTTCGCTAATTTCCTCATCGAAATCCATTGAGATTCTTCTAATCTTTATGATAGCTGATTTTATTCTTGTTCCTCTGGAATTGGTATAATACCCTAGATGAAGCATAAAAAGAGTTCCAACTTCTATCAAATTCTGCTCGTCAACTTCTACGTCGTCTTTGTCAAACTCATATTCATCATAAGTTCCGTCTGACTTATCATACAGTTTAGCATAAATACTTT
Organism: uncultured Saprospiraceae bacterium; assembly: GCA_937967535.1. Taxonomy (GTDB): domain Bacteria; phylum Bacteroidota; class Bacteroidia; order Chitinophagales; family Saprospiraceae; genus JAHDEO01. The sequence continues at coordinate 4,619 of CALCMV010000247.1, read as the reverse complement.
TTCCATCAACTTCTGTCACAATTCCCTCCCATGTATTTACTAATTGATAGTTACTTTTAAAAGAATATTGGTGACTATATGTGATATTTAACGCATGTTCTCCGTCACCATTCTTACATTCTTCCTCTTCAAGATTAGGAATATCGTACTGATAATCAGTGTTATGAATATTCTTCTTAGGAATTTCATACATATTATCATCACAATTATGATTTAACTTATCTGATATGGGAGAAATGTTATTTAAATCCATTATTTCTGATTTTATTAATTAAATCAATTGAGATATTGAACGATTGATTAATTTCATCTAATAAGATGCTATTAAGTTCTTTGGCAAGCATATTAGAAGTGTTAGGTATGTAACTATCCCTAACGTAAATATGAAGATGTGATTCATTTCTGGGACATACCTCAACGGATACTTTTATTTTTCCTTTTGAACTACTTGTTTTAGGTATTACAATTTCAATTTCTGAATACTCATGTTCTCCTATTGTATCATCCCAAAATTTATTTCCTTTAGATATATTTTTTATAAAATCCGGTGCAGAACCTACATTATAATGTGTATATACGTGAGCATCAAAACTTTTCACAGGTATATTCTTCAAACTGGATAAGGTTCCACTCAATAAGTCAAGCATTTCTACAATAAATGCCAACTGGTCTGTTTCAACTTTGATAACTTGTTGCCTTGCTTCAAATTTGCAAAAATCAAATTCAATAACTGCAACATCATTTTTAAACATAATGGGTTTATTGGCTTCTGCCTCAGTTCCACTAATAAGATTTTGTTTAGCAAACCATTGAGGATGAAAAATGCGCGGTGCAAATTCACCAATAACACCTATTAAAAAGGTGGTATCTAATGGTTCTTTGTCAAATGAATTCAACATGAAACTAATATGGTATTTAAAACATGTAAGTAAAGGTAAAATTAATTACGAATAACAAGTAAATAGTTTAACGTTTTTTATGGAATAATGTTATGATTTTTTTGAAACAACGAAGACATAGAGAAAACTGCTCGGATACGCGATATTCAAATAGACCTTTCGGGGAGAAAAGGGATGTCAAGTGTGCGGGTGAATGTGAATGTGGATCCGTATTAGATTTTGAATTTGAATGATAAAAAATGTTTAATTTATTAATTAATAATTATCAGTAAAAAACAAAGTAAAATTTAAAGTCATTTATCATTCATAATTCATAATTTGGCGAAGACATTATTTATAATTATTTGATAAAAATCCCGATAACTATTGGGATACCTAATACCAAATTTCCTAATTTCCCAATGTCCAGTTAATTAAAAAATTCCCTCCCAAAAAACGTTAATCCCATCTAAAAGTGACCACAAAATGCCCTCTTTTCGTCTTAATTTCGTTACATTTGTTGGACACATAAAAAAATCTAAAGCGTAATTTGAAGCAGATGAAATAGAACTTGCGGGCATTTATTTTTAATATAAAATTTCCCTTGCCGTAAGAATTTAATTTTCATCTTTTTAAACTTAGATTTAATCTTAATCTTAAACTTTTAGAAAGGTGGCACTGAATAAAAAAAGAGTGGCTTTTGCCCTGGCAGTCGTTTTGACGGTGATTTGTTCTATCGCAGCTACGACGTATTTGTATTGGAAAAATGATGGAAAAATCGCATTGGGCAAAGCCGCACCCGAAGTGGTTGACCCCTTGGTCAGTATGCCCGACTTGCCAAAATTGAGCTACAAAATTGTCGTGGATTCGATGAATATCATTGAAGATGAAATCGGCAAAAACGAATTTCTCGCCACCATCCTTAGCAAATATAATGTCCCCTACCCTACCATAGATAAACTCTCCCGTAAAGCAAAGAAAACCTTCGATGTCCGCAACCTCCGAAGCGGTAAAAAATATACGATATTGACCGACAAAAAAACACCTGCCACCGCTCAGTATTTCATCTACGACCCACACCCCTACTTTTATGTAATTTTTGATTTGCGCGATACTTTGGGTGTCAAAAAAGTGGAGCGTGAAGTAGAAACCCGTGAGCGCGTAGCTTCCGGTATTATTGAGAGTTCGATGTGGAATGCCATGATGGACAATGGTTTATCTATGGACTTAGCCGCTAATATGGAAGATGTATTCGGTTGGGTGATAGATTTTCACCACGTACAGAAGGGCGATAGATTTAAGGTAATTTTTGATGAAAAATTCATCGAAAATGAGCGCGTGGGTGTTGGGCGCATACATGGGGGCGTATTCAGGCATTACGACGACGATACCTACGCGATGTACTATGAACCCGATGTCGAAAAATTTGTCGGTTACTACGATAGCGAAGCCAAATCCATGAAACGCGCCTTCCTGCGTGCGCCCCTCAAGTATTCGCGCATTTCGTCGGGCTATGGCATGCGTTATCATCCTATCAAAAAACGCCGCAAAGCACACCTGGGAACAGACTACGCCGCACCACGCGGCACACCGATTTATGCCGTTGGCAATGGTACGATTTCCAAAGCCAGCTACACACGTGGCAATGGTAAATACATCAAAATTCGCCACAATAATCGCTATTCTACACAGTACCTTCACATGAATGGTTTTGCAAAAGGGATGCGCGTTGGCAAGAAAGTCAAGCAGGGACAAGTCATTGGTTATGTGGGTAGTACGGGTATGGCTACGGGTCCGCATGTTTGTTTTAGATTCTGGAAAGACGGCAGACAGGTCAACCACCGCCGCCTCAAATTTCCACCGCCCGAACCATTACCTCAAAAACTCGTTCCGACATATGAACACCTGCGCGATTCGATGGTCGCACGTATTGACCTTATCGAATATGCTGAACCAAAAATAGATTCATTGACCACCGATTTGAGCGAAGTGACGGGAACCACCGATACAGGAAAAATTTTAGAGTGAGAGTGAATTTTGAATGATTTTTGAATAAAAAATATTGAGCCTTGACAGATGCAATTCTGTTGAGGCTTTTTTTTATTATCTTCGATAAAAAATTAATCATTGACCGTTTCATTAATCATTAAAAATGCAATATATTATCAAAATTATACTCGCTGCTGTCCTGATTGTCGCTATTTCCGAACTGGCAAAACGCAGTAGTTTTATGGGCGCAATATTAGCATCGCTGCCAATGACTTCGATTTTGGCTTTCGTTTTTTTATATGTCGAAACACAAGATGGTGAGAAAGTCAGCGCACTCTCGATGGATATTTTTTGGTTGGTTATCCCTTCATTGACTTTGTTTTTGGTCTTACCTTTTTTGCTGAAAAAAGATATGAATTTCTACCTCTCATTGGGCATTGCCTGTGCCTTGACGGTGGTGAGTTATTCTGCTATGATTTTTGGATTAAAAAAAATGGGTATCATGTGAAAAATTTGGCTATCAGTTCATAGTTTTGAGTTCATAGTTCATAGTTCATAGTTCATAGTTGTGAGTTCATAGTTTTTACAATTCATTGATGGCTATACTGATTTTCAATGTTAGGCAAACTTAGTAATAAGTGGAAGTACAAGTTTAAGAATAAGTTTAAGTTTAAATAAGTAATTCATTTTCAATGAATTATCATAATTAAAAGTGTCGCTTAGTTCAGTCCACCCACTTATGTTCGCCAAATTAAAAAATTACAAATCTAACGCGAGTAATTTACTTATTTTTATTTTTGTAAATAATTAAATTTCAGATTAATGCAAATTATAATTTTAAATAATTTTTAATTAAAAACGTTCAATACCTAATTTGGCGAACACATTGTAGTGAAGATTTCGTTTAAAATCAGTATATTGAGGCTGCATACTCTGCCTATCTGCAATCTTATTAATTGTGAGCGAATAAATCTTGAATTTTGAGTAAAAAAAAAACACAAGATATTCGGAAGTATTTTCTCATAAATTAAAATAATTCCACAAAAAAATATTCATAAACAATTCATTCTCAAAATCTAAATTCAAGTTTAATTCAATGATGAAACTTAAATTTAGATTTGAACTTGAACTTAAATATGTGTCTATGGAAACGCGAAATTTATTGATACAAATTGCTCTGTTGGTACTTGGCGGTCTTATTCTGTTTAAGGTATTTCAGATGGATGCTAATCAGAAAATTATCAAAAATAGCATTGAAAAAAGTCTCGAAAACATAGCATCTGCCGAAGAAAATCTGGCAACGGCACTCGATGAAATTACTAAACTCGAAGAGCAAATTGAGGTATTCAAGGCTCAACGAGATTTACTTGAGAAAGAACGGGAAACTATTGTAAAGAATTACCAAGAGGCACAGGAAGAAGACCGCGAAGTCATTGATAAAATCAAAGAGGAAATTGAAAAAAATAATGATGAATTGGACCGTTTGCGCGAACTCAACGAGAAGTTTGCAGGGTCTTCAGATAATCAGTTGGTCACTGAACCTGTCATCAAACTGAAAGATTTGATAAAAAAAGCATCCGGCAAGCTAAAAGAATACCGAACCGAGTAATTGGCTAGCCATTTAACTTTGCCTAAAGCAAATACTCGTCAGACGAATCCCTTTATTCAATGCGAATATTTTATGAGACAAATCACTACATTTCACAAAAACCTTCGTCAGACGAGTACTATCCCGCAAGCAAACTTAAACGG
>CALCMV010000246.1 GCA_937967535.1 uncultured Saprospiraceae bacterium | reverse complement strand
TTGGCAGATTTGCCGTCGATGAGTACGGTACATGCGCCGCAACTTGTGGTGTCGCAGCCGATGTGCGTTCCGGTCATCGACAAGTTTTCGCGGATGAGGTGGACGAGTAGTAAGCGGGGTTCTACGGAGGCGGTTTGTTCTGCGCCGTTGACTTTGAATTTTATTTCGTGCATTTTTAATACGGTGGACGGTGGATGGTGGACGGTTGACGGTGTACGCAAATGCCCAACTTGACCGTGATTTTTTCTTAATTTTTTTCTTGCAAATGTAGGACTTGTTCCTGACGTGCGTGTAGGACTTGTTCCTGACGCGGGCAGACAGGAATGTCTGTGTTACGTTTAGGACTTGTTCCTGACGCGAGTGCAGGCTGGAAGCCTGTGTTACGTTCTTGAAATGGCTTTTTTAATCATGCGTTTTGTGATGACTTTTACCATGTCACGTTTGAACTCTTCGCTGCCTCGGAGGTCGTCGTTTGGACTGCAATCTTCGGCGGCGTATTGGGCAGCGCGGAGGATGTCCTCGTCGGTGAGGTGCGTACCTACTAATGCTTCTTCTGAACGTTTGGCGCGTAAGGGTAGCGGATTGACATTGGTGAGTCCGATGCCTGCGCTTTTGCAAGTGCCATCGTCATTCATGGTGATGGCTACGGCGACTCCTGCGGTGGCGTAATCGCCGACTTTGCGTTCGAGTTTGTGGTAAGATGTGCCGCTTTTGCCGTTGAGGGCGGGCATACGCAGGGCGGTGAGGATTTCGCCTTGCTGTACGGCAGTGGTATAGAAGCCGTAGAAAAATTCGTCGATGGACACCCAACGGCTGCCTGTCGAGTTGGTGATTTCTACCTCTGCACCGAGGGCAATCATTACGGCTGGATGGTCGTTGGCTGCATCGCCATGTGCGATGTTGCCACCGATAGTACCGAAGTTGCGGACTTGGGGGTCGGCAATGAGCTTGGAGGCATCGGTGAAGATGTGGTATTTGTCGCGGATGATGCGCGATTCTTCTAATTCGACTTCTTTGGTCATCGCGCCGATGTGGAGGTAGCCGCCTTCTTCTTTGATGTAAGATAAGCCGGGAATGTTGTTGATGTCCACTAAGTGTGTCGGTGCGGCAAATCGTAGTTTCATCATCGGGATGAGGCTGTGTCCTCCGGCGAGTATCTTGGCATCTTCTCCGTATTGGGAGAGGAGGGCGAGGGCATCATTCAACGTAGTCGGTGCCGCATATTCAAAACCTTCTGGTATCATGCAAAGTTTAAGTTTAAGAATAAGTTTAAGAATAAGTTTAATTGAGATTTTTAGGGCGAATTATTTTGTGTGGTATTTCAAATCAAAGATATTGTTCTTTTTCAGAATTACGTAACGAAATAAAATAATTTATTTTTTATTAAGAATGAATAAACATTTTGCGAGAGAAATGGTTTTGTGTGCGCTTTTATTAGGCAGCTACGTTTTTAATTTTTGTCAACAAGAATAGTATGCTAATAAGTAATGTCTTCGCCAAATTTTGAATGACAAATAAACTTAAATTTTACTTTGTTTTTCATTGATAATTATTAATTAATAAATTAAATATTTTTCATCATTCATCCCGATAATTATCGGGACAAAATTGGCGAACACATTGAATAAGTTGTCATTGTTCAGTTGCGATTTTTGCAAAAAAAAAAGCAGAATGAATTGGTAAAATTTTTACGTGAAAAAAAATACCGAAACATTCTGCCATATGCTCTAATGAAAGTTCTCTATCGTATTAATTTCAAACCGATTTTCCGGCTTTTACCAATAAATCTCTAGTAGCGATGATACCTTTTTCTTCATCCATTTCACCTTCAAATTCTACGCCTACATAACCTGTATAACCTGCCTCCTTGACGACTTTCATCATCTTGTAATAGTCAATTTTTGTTTCATTGCCTTCAGCGTCGAAGTCGTAAGATTTGGCAGAAACTCCTTTTGCATAAGGCATCATTTTCGCAATGCCATCGTAGATGTCAGGGTACTCCTCTACACAAGGTGCGCCCCAACGCTCGCCACCTTCGCGTCGGATGCAGAAATTGCCGAAATCGGGCAACGTACCTGCATTGGACATCCCGCATCCGTCAATTACTTTGGATATAAAGGTCGGGTCAGAGGAATTGCCACCGTGGTTTTCGACAATGATATTGATGTTTTGCGGCTTGGCATATTCGCAGAGTTGACTCATGCTTTTTACGCTTTGTTCGATTTGCTCGTCGCGTGTACCTTCGCCATGCAGATTGATGCGAATAGAATGACAACCCAAGTAATTTGCCAAATCAACCCATTTTTTATGGTTCTCTACTCCGCCTTTGCGCTCTGATTCTTTGGCAGCCAAATCACCTTCACCATCTATCATAATGATGAGATTTTCGATGCCATTATCTTTTGAGCGTGTCAACAAATCTTTGCCGACATTCTTGATGGCTTGCAGCTTATTGGATGCTTCCATATAGCTTTTGCCATAGAGGTGATTGACGTATTCAAGCCCTTCAAAACCCATTTTTTTCGCTTTTTCTGCAAAATCAAGTGGATTCATACCGCCTTCACGTATAGCACGATTGAAGGACCATTGTGCGAGTGAGAGTTTGAAAAACAAGGCTTCCGGATTGTTTGATGTAGCCGCTTTTTTGGCTGCTGCTTTTTCACTTGTTGATGAATCACTTGCACAAGAAGTCAAATGCAAGCCGCCCAATGCAAAACCTGCATAGCTGATATTACGGATAAAATTTCTTCTTTTCATAGTATGTTTGTTAGATTATTTTGGTAAAAATTATTTTCATAAAATTAAAAAAGAAATTTAACTTGTTTTACATAAATTAAAAATAATCTCAATCTCAACTTTAATTATAATCATAATTGAAGTTGAAATTGAGATTATTCTCCTAATTACTAATTCTCAGCGATTCAGTAATTATTTACTTGTCACCTTGGGCTGATTGCTTGCTGAAGATTAGGGGCAGATTATTCAGGCTTCCAGCTTTTATTGTGACAAATATCAGCTAACTGGACTTTGGACATTTTGGAAATTCGGTAACTGGGAAATTCGGGTTTAAATCATAAATAATTGATTATCAGTTATTTAATTTTTATTAAGGTAAAAAATATTCAATTAATTATTCATTTCACTTGACAGCTAAACGGCTGACCGCGAATACCGTAATGACTGCT
>CALCMV010000245.1 GCA_937967535.1 uncultured Saprospiraceae bacterium | reverse complement strand
GAGCAGACGGATTATAGTTGGAGAAAGCATCCTGTTTTGGAGTTTAATTTTGCGGTAGTCAGCAAAGAAACTTCGAGCCTTAAAAAAGGCATTACTTACATCCTTCAGGATTATGCACAGCAATATGATGTAGAAATCCCTGATTCGGATATTAGTTTACAATTTAAATTTTTGGTAAAACGCATTGCCGAAAAGCATGCTTCGGTTGTGGTATTGATTGATGAATACGACAAACCTATCATAGATTTCCTGACTGAACCGGAAAAAGCTAAAGAAAATCGGGCTGTTTTACGGGAGTTTTTTTCTCCTTTGAAGGATTTGGACTATCAGAATCATCTGCGATTTTTATTCATTACAGGTGTCTCTAAATTTAGTAAAGTAAGTCTGTTTTCGGATTTGAATAATTTATTGGATTTGAGTATGAGTTCGGGCGCATTTGACCTGCTTGGTATCACTCAAGAGGAGCTATTATCACATTTTGCACAACATATTGACAATTCGGCACAGCAACTTCATATGACCAATGAAGAACTCCTCAAAGGTGTCAAACTATGGTACAACGGTTATTCATACAACGGTAAAACGACCTTATATAATCCCTTTTCTATTCTCAAATTTTTCTATGAATCCAGCTTTGGCAATTTTTGGTTTACTAGCGGTACGCCTACCTTTTTGGTAGAAACAATAAGAGACCGGGGGATTCGTCCGCAAGAATTGGAAGAAGTAAAAGTAGATATTGGTTTTTTCGATAAATTCTCTTTAGAAGCCCTCGAAATGACAGGATTGTTGTTTCAGACAGGCTATCTGACTATCAAAGGAATAGAACAACGTGGCTACCGAACAAACTATTTTTTAGGTTATCCCAATATTGAAGTGTATCACTCTTTCACACACCACTTATTACAAGCATTTACCTACAAACAACAAGGCACTGTCGGCAATGCACTTATCAGAATGCAGGAAGGACTTGAACAAGGAGACTTGGAGGCATTTATCCGTCAATTTAAGGTATTACTCGCCGATATTTCCTATCATTTGCACCCTAAAAATAAATCAGATGACGAGGCAGTATTCAAGATGTGGGAAGGTTATTTTCACACCATCATTTACCTCGTTATGACTTTTTTGAGTTTGGATGTAGAGTCGGAAGTGACTAAACACAAAGGACGATTGGATTTGAGCGTACAAACTCCAAAATTTCTCTATCTGATGGAATTTAAATTGGATAAACCCGCCGAAAATGCCATCCAACAAATTAAAGAAAGAGATTATATACAATCCTATGCGAATGTGGAAAAAACGATATATTTGGTCGGTGTCGGCTTCTCCCAAACAGAGCGTAATGTAGTGGCTTGGGATGCGGAAATTTGGGAACGATAACAAGACGGTTGAGGATTACAGGAGCCTTGTGGATTTATGTGCGGGTGTTCGAGTAGATTCACCGGATGAAGGGTACAATTCACGCTGACCAATAAGGAATTGGGATTTTATAATAATCGCGGTAAGTTTGTGGTCGAATCCGGTGCTTTTGATGTGATGGTTGGGGGGAGTTCGGCGGAGGTTTTGAAGGGGGAGTTTGTGTTGGAGTGATAAGCTTGGTATGGAACAGGACATCCGAGGTTGGGATGTCCTGTTTTGTAATTAGTTTGACGGTATTCTATCCTATCTTTTGTTTGAATCATTTAATCACTTAGGTACAATTCCCATTTTCATCACAACAAGCTCCTGACTGACAGGTGAATCCATCGGGGCAGTGACAATCGGTAAGACAGTCAGCTCCTCCATTTAGGTTCTCCCCTTCACATCTATCTAAACAGAGTTGGAACTGTTGATCACATTCATTCAAATTAAAGGTAGAACCCGAATTAGGTGAAGGTACATCTAAGGTTTCATAAGAAATTAAAACTCCACCACTTGGACTTGCGTCCACAACCGCCAATTGTGTATACCATGCACCTTGTAGTTGAAAAGTACACTGGTTATACGAATGATGACAATCATTCTTACAATCCCATAATTCCATTGCACATGGAGTCCTAAGAGCTACTTCCGTATTATCTGAATGGTGACTATTTTGATAAAACTCAAGTTCATCCAGTTTTTGAAGAAAAGATACATCGCTATAATCAATATCTGGATACCTATTAAAAATAATTTTCCCCAATTTATTGTACTTGTTTACTCGTCCCATAAATTGATTACTGAAATATGAAATTAGAGTTGAATTATTAGAAATTTCTGTATCATTTACTTTGGTATTATTGGTAAACTCTTTGTAATCCTCAACATATTCGAGGAAAATATATCTTTGTAAATTTACAAAATCTACAAATTCGGAATCAGATTTTAGAGTTTTAAAAATTGAACTTGAATCTTGTAAAGATTCATTTTCAATTTTCGATTCATCTTTACTACAAGAAGTCATAAAGACTGCAACTGCCATCATAGTCATCAGGCTAAGTAAAATACTTTTTACTTTTAATATTTTCATGTTAAAATATTTTTCATGTTAAAAAATGAATAATAATCATCACTTCGGTAATTTTTCGACTTTTTAAAATCATTAATTGATTATGAAAAATCCCCAAAGTGATGATTTGTAAATAGGATATAAAGTTTTTTATTTCTCCCAAACTACCCATTTCCAACTTCCGCAGTAGCCTGAAGAAAAATCACGAAGTCTAGCGATAGTGCAGTATCTTCCTGTTGGAAGTTGTCCGGTTGATGTATTTACGCCTTTGGGTGTACATACATCATAAGAACTTCCTATTGTGTAACGATATACCCCTCCTTGATAGGCATAGTGACGATAATCTACCTCTTGATTGGGACCTATCTCGTATTGGATATTTATGTTTATGTCACCCGAAGGAGAGGTTACTTCTGAAACACTAGATACGCCGGCACAGCAAGTTCTACTCTCTATGCTTTCATCGTCATTGAGCGGAGTCAAATCTGTCATTATGAGGTTATACATTTTTTCTGAAATTTCCCCATCAACGACTAATTCAGCAAATTCGCTACCTAAAGGTGATGTTTTCCATCCCAAAACTTCATCTTCAATAATACTATTTTCCTGCTCACAAGAAGTCAAAAAGACAGCAACCGCCATCACAGCCAACAGGCTAAATAAAATGCTTTTTACTTTTAAGTTTTTCATAAGTAAAGTGCTTTAAAAAAGTTAAATAAAAATTATAAAATAAAAATAAATGTAATTACACATAATCATCACACTATCCCATACAGAGACAGCTTCAAATCAGTGTCAGCTAAAAACAATGTAGATGCCTGTCCGGAGCAGGACTTGTCGTAGAATGTCGTTTGTAGTTATGTTTTTTTGAGTAGAAGGACGGACAGTGTGGGGTTACACTGCCGACCTTGCTTCATTCTGATTAAGGAGTCAGAGCTAATGTGTTTTATGTTGTTTTCGTGGTGTTTATCTGTAAAAAGTGAGCAATTAAGGCGGGGAACACTCCCTGCGGAATGTTCCGCCTTATAAGGACACTTTATTTACTAAACATAGTCAGCCCATTACTGTGCGTTGCTGCCAACGCCAAGTTCAAATAAGCCCGAATAAAGTGTCGTGAAAAAATCTGAGTAGATGCGGGGCTTTGGGAATTTATGTGAATATAATTTTTCTAATTACTTGGGTCGAATAACTACTGTACAACCACTATCAGGAATATAGTTACCATTAACATCTATGTAACCACATTCTACATATGTTTGGTCTCCAAAAGATCCATCAAAACTAACCCTTGTAGTAAAGGCTGTATCAATAACTCCAGATAGATAGATATTTTGTGGCGCATCTCCTATAACACGAGGCATATTGTAAACAGCTACGGCGAGTTCTGTCGGTACATTACATGTTAACGTTAGCAAAATTTCTGCTGTTCCTAATGCGGCTGTCATATGAGCAACTGCATCGTCATAATCATCGGATATCAGAAAGGTCATTGTTACTTTGGGAGGGGCTGCTGTAGCGGGTCCTGCTATCTGTGCGTTCAAATCTGCATGAATTAAAGTAAAAAGTCCCACTAAGAGGATAAATAATTTCAAAGTTTTCATAATAAATAAAGTGTTAATTTGATTAAAAAATAAAGTGTCTGAATACATGTATGATTTATGATGCTTTAATGAGGTCTCCATTTAAATGACACTACAAAGGTAAGGGCGTTTGTATGAGTTAATTAAGTAATTGTTTTAGATATTTTTATTATTTTTTTGTTAATTTTGTGCCAAAAAATTCGATTTAATTATTTGTAGTAGATTTAAAATTATTTAAATTCAATTATTTATGAATTAATAATAAATTAAATATTTAAAATAAAAACATTTTGAAGAAATGGCAAATAGCTCAATTAAATTACTCAAATTACTTTCTAAATTGGACAAAAAAGAGCGCACGGAGCTTGGTAAATGGCTACATTCTCCCGTTCATAATAACTCAAAAGGAGTTATCAAATTGTATGAAGGCATCAAAGAAGCAACGCGGCGGGATAAAGTCAAACCTGTATCTCGTTTGGATATGCTTAAATATATAGATGTCTTACCGCGTTCTGCAAAAGAAAAAGATATACAACTATCTCACGAAGAACGACTCGGACAATTGATACATAAACTTACCGTACAATTAAAAGATTATCTGATTTGGAAAAAAGTAAAAAGTGATGATATACTGGCAAATCAACAGCTAATGGAGGCTTTTCTTATGAGAGGGATGCACGACGATATTGTTCCTGTTATCAAACAAACCAAAAAAAAACTGAACAAATTACCTTATCGTGATATATATTACTCCGAACAAGCCTTCAAACTGGCGGAGATGAACTTTTACATTAGTATCATTCTCTATAACCGCAATGCTGAAATGCTGACTGCCTCCATTCAGGATATATTGGACACGTTGAGAGAATACAGTCTGATTAACATGTTGAGGTATTTATGTGCCGCCATAAATTTAGAAGAGATTTTGGGCATCCAATTCGACTATCCTCTCAAGGAAGCTATCAGAAAGCATCTTGAAGTACATCCCGATAGAAAACAACCAAGCGTGGGTGTTTACTATAGATTGCTGGAATTGTTGCTGGACGAGCAGCCGGAGAGTTATCAAAAGTTGAAAGTATTTTTGTTTAAAAATTTGGATGTATTTGAAATGGGAGAGGTTAGGCAGTTTTTCAATTATATGACCAATTTTTGCTCCCTGATGATAAGTAACCAAAATACAGAATTTATCGCTGAAAAACATGAGATTTATGAAAAGGGTTTAGAGTTGGAATGTTGGACGAAAAACATGTTTTTCTCTGAATTTCAGTTTGTTCATATTGTCCGAAATGCTTTGTTATTGGAAGGGAAAAGAGAATGGACGGCAGATTTTATTGTCAAATATCAGTCAACACTCAGACCGAAAGTGAAAGACTATGTTTGTAGTTACTGTAATGCTTTATTAGCTTATTATCATCAAGAATTTGACGCAGCTATGCGTCATCTACCTACACAAGAAGTACCTAAAGATTTTGCGTACTTTTTGGATATAAAAATCCTTAAAATCAAGATTCACTACGATTCGGGCGACTGGGAAATTTTACCAAGTGGTGAGTATGCAATGTTGAATGAGGCGGAAAATATCCGTCAGTATGTTAATCGTTCCAGCCGGGAAATTGCACAAAATATCCGCGAGCAATACATCAATTTTGTTAATATTTTTAGGCGTATTATTAAGCGCAAGGAAAGGTTGATATATCCCGGCGATACGCCTGTCACCCAAGCCAACCTCCAAGCCCTCCAAAAGGACCTCTCCGACCTCAAACCCCTAATAGAACGCCAATGGCTCGAAGAAAAAATAACAGAAATCATACAAGAGGTGAAATGAAACAGGACATCCGGGGTTGGGATGTCCTGTTTTATAATTAGTTTGACGGTATTCTATCTAAACAGAGTAGAAATGTAGTGATTCAAAAAGTGTCAACTACTTTTTTGAGCGAAAATTAAACATGCCGAATCGCGCTTTGGTAATTATTAGTTTGCTACCGATACGCCCACCTTTTTGGTATCTTCTTTTCGATAAAAATGCAGCTGAAAACCTACTGAAAATTGTAGGGTTGACCACTCGCCAAATTTAATTTTATCCGTTGTAGCGTACTCAAAATTCACCTGATTTTCAAGGGCAATGCGAGGTGTCAAAAATATGGCAAACCCCACACCCGGACGAATCAGCGTCTCTTGGGGTCTCCTAAAATTGGTATTTTCACCGAGTGCGAATGTTGTATGAGAAGTAAAAAGGAGTTCGGTGCTGACATAAGGACTGATATTTTTCGGCGTTTTGATATAATACCTCACGAAAGGACCAAAACCCGTTTGTAGAACCGCCTCTCTAAATTCAGTTTTTTCATAATCCACCAAAACAACTGCACCTGCTTGGAGGTGTTTTATCGGAAAATATCCGACTTTGGGTTGTACCTGAAATCGGTCAATAGAACCTGCTGTCCTACCTAACTCTATTCCCAAATCAAAAGAACCGCCTACCGTCCACGTATTCCGGTCAATTTGTGCTTGTGCTGTTATACAAATTGTTGTACAGCAAATAACTATAAGTTTAATTTTTCTTAAATAAATCATATTCATAAATGTAATACGGATATTTATGTCCGCTATAAAATAAGTACAGACACGAATATCTGTGTTAGGTCAAAGTTCTATAATGACAACATCTTCTTGATAAGCCAATACCGTTCCGTAGCCGCCTATGACATTGGTAAAAGTCGGTGGCGGTACGCCAAATCCGGGTTCGGGGGTGCCGTCTCTTAGTTTTATATCTTCGTAAAAGGCAGGGGAAATCGAGCGCAAAGTGAAAAATATCCGACCATCTTTCCAATCTTCCGCAGGACAAATCACATCATCAAACCGGATGGCTGAGAACTGTCTCGTTTCACCATTCAGACAGGTATCTTTGAAGGTATTATCATTAATCAATGAACACTCCGTCTCGCTTTGCAAAAACAAATTCTCCGGGAAATAATGCCAAATGCTATAATCGCCGAGGTCGCCACGCAATCCCCAAAAACTGACCATGTAGAAATTCGTCTGATTACCGTTATCCGTAAAACTGAAATCTAATACCATTTCACCTCCTTGTTCGTAAAAATCAAAATCATTGATGGGTACAAAATCCGGAATGGTTTCGGGCATACTTTCTGCATCATCCAGTTCAGGATGACTGACTTTGAAATGATAGGATTTGCCGGGAACAGGGCGTAGCTCATTTGCCGATACAAAAAAACTACTATCTGTATATATTAGCGTTTCTACGAGATTATTATCCTCATACAACTCTACACGGGCATCGGGTAGTAGAAGTTCGTCGGGTAGCAAAAGGTCGAAAGTTGCAAAGGATTTACTGACCGATATCCGTACAATGCTATCGGGATTGAGTTGGGCAAAAAGTACAATTCTTTCTCCTTCAAAAGGAAATTGCTCATCAAAGGGAATTTCTTTTGTACAAGCTGCTAAAACAATGGCTAGGAAAATTAAATAATTTAGTATTTTCATATTAATATTTAATATTATAACTAATAGAAGGAAGTAAGGGGAGAAAACCATGTAATGTCAGCCTTTTACTTACACTTTCCAGCTCCAAGGGACCACCATCAATTGAGACATATGTTGCTCCTTGTCGTACTTGTAAGAATAAAGGATTTGCACGGTTATAGGCATTATACAATCCAAGATTCCACTTTGCATCTCTGCCTTTTCGAGTCTTTTTATTGAAAGTAAAATTAATATCAAGTCGGTGATTGTCAGGCATACGGAAGTTATTTCTTGAACCGTAGTGTTCTTGTGGAGAATGATAACCGACCGGAAAATTGATATTATTGCCGTAATTATAATAATTCGCCGTAGGCAAAGTAATCGGGCTACCGGTAGCATAGACCCAAGCTGCCGAAAAATCAACTTTTTTGCCCAAGCGATAATTCAATACAACGGCTGCATCGTGCCTACGGTCGTAAGCGGCGGGGTAAGTGCGTCCATTATTGATACGTTCAAATCGGCGATTGTTCCATGAGAGGGTATAAGCAAGCCAACCGTTGAGTCTGCCCCGCTTGCGATGTAGGAAAAATTCTAATCCGTAGGCAGTGCCTTCGCCACCAGTCTCTACCCGTTCTTCCCAATTACCATTGTTACCAAAAAATGAACTCGTACTCGCCAGAAAATCAATAACATCATTCATTTTTTTGTAATATCCTTCTACAGAAATATCAAGGTGTTGTTTGGGAAAGGACTTGCCAATGCCTGCTGCTGCTTGCCATGCCCGTTGAGGCGGCACATTGGCGGTAGCCGGGACCCATATATCGCTACCCGGTACGCCTGCGGGACCGCTACCACCCGCCAATAGATGAATGTGCTGCTGCATATAACTATACGAACTTTTCAATGCCCAATTACCCAGTAAAAAACGAGAACTGATACGCGGTTCGGGCGAGAGATACCATTCATCTTCTACGGCAAAAGCAACACCCCGAAATCCGGCATTGAGCTTCCACCACTTCGTCAGGCTGATGTCGTCTTCTGCGTATAAGGCAAATTCTCCGGCGGGGGTATTGAAGTTGTTGGTGGTTTCAAAGCCATCGGTATCGGTGCTTCGGCTGCGCGTGACATTGGGTTGGTATTGATGGTAAATACCCGTAGCACCAAACCGGATGTAATGTGCCGGATTGGGCAGAAAATCTATATCGGCTTTCATGGATAAATCCCTGACAATAGAGGATAAGCGAGTAACATCCGTCTTGTTCGTATAAACTTCTTTGACTCGCAAACCCGCCCTGTATTGCGAATAATTGAGCATAAATTTGCCGAACATCTTGGGACTCAATACATTGGTATAGCGCATTGTTCCGGTCACATTACCCCATAAAAAGCGAGACCTTTCTACAGGGTTTTGGCTAAAATCGGATGCCCCCAAGTAGTCATTGCCTGCATAAAGGCTAAGGTATAATTGTTGTTGATCATTGAAACGGTGATTGAGTTTGGCATTGAAGTCGTACATATTATAAAGTGCTACTTCTTGATTACCACTCCCACCCGTTAAAAGAGGCAACAACAGCAAACCAATATAATTCGTGCGTCCGGCTAAGAGATAGGAGGTTTTTTCATTGATAGGACCATTGATGGTGTAGCGAGAAGAAATCAACCCGACACCAAGTTCGCTTTCGGCTTTTTCGGTATTGCCTTCTTTCATCGAAATATCCAAGACAGAGGACAGTCTGCCTCCATATCTTGCAGGAAAACCGCCTTTGATGAGTTCGGCATTTTTCAGGGCATCGGTATTGAATATGGAGACAAAACCAAAGAGATGTGCCACATTATAGACCGTAGCCCCGTCTAGTAAAATCAAATTTTGGTCGGGCGTACCGCCACGTACCAATAAACCTGCCGACCCTTCTACGCCTGTACTTACACCGGGTGTGAGGGCATAGGCTTTCAGCAGGTCGGGTTCGCCAAATAGGGCAGGAACGCTTTCTATTTGTTGCATCGGTAGCCGGATGGTACTCATGCGGGTGTTGTTTTGCAGAAGTTCGTCACCCGCTTTTGGGGCAGTGACGACAACCTCATCCATAGTCGCCAAATCAAGGCTGATATGAATAGTCGTATCCGAGTGCAACTGCAAATACCGCATGTAGCTTTGGTAGCCGACATAGGCGGATTTGAGTGTCACCTCGCCCGCAGGAAGACTGAGACTATAAAAACCGTATTCATTGGTCGTCGTACCCTTATAGCTTTGGGCTTGATAGACATTAGCCTGAATCAATGCCTCGCCTGTAGCTGCATCGGTAACGTAGCCGGTGATGGTGTGGGTTTGGGCGACCACAATAGAGCAATGTGATAAGAACAATATGATCCCTGTAAACCTATTTTTCCAATCTGTCACTTTGATTCTCATGAAAAATGTAATAAATATTAAGATTACCGAACTATGGCATAGCTTTATTTAAATCCAAAATTTTATCAGCTATCCAAAGTTCGGCAATCTAAATTAAAGTTTAACGATAATACTTGTTGATTATTCTCGTACAAATGAGTGGGAAGAAGAGATTGATTGTCGCTTTGTTTTCATTTAACAATCAATTAGCTGTTTAAGTTGAAATTTGTGCGTTTTGCTTCTCTACTCACCCACTTATTTATTGTTAATAACATTCTATATGATGTTGGGAATCCTCATAACTAACTTCCCAGCTTCTACCACCATTCCAATGTCCGTTGAATTCTAAATCTAAATCAACAAATACACCGGGGCTTCCAATCTGTCCTATAGGTTCTTGAAGAACTACTGATGCCACTACACCTTCATTGTGAGTTACTTTCACCCTTTCACCCTTTCACCCGGTAAAAAGATTATGTCATTATTACCGGCAACGAAAAATGATGGCCATACGCGAAAATCAGTTGTTTTAGATTCAACCCATCCAGACCAATTGTTATCAAACCAGAAAACAAATCTCCTTTGTTTTCTTGCGCTTACGGTAATAGTAAAAGACCCTGTTCCACCAAGTTCATCAACGATAAGTCTTCCTTGTACTCTACGAGACCTCTTATTTGGCCCATTAAAGTCTTGCGTGCCTGTATTTCCACACATTCTCATTGTGATGTCACCATTATTATTTGATACAAATGTACGATTGTGATTGTGAGGTTCGATCACTATGTTGAGACTTGGATTACTCGAATTCATATCTTCAAGAGCCGTCAATTTATCAACATCTCCGTCATTAATGATTTTTACTACATCGTAGTTATACTTGTGGATTTCATCACCTATTTGATAAATACCTTTTTCATTAAGTAAAGTTGCTAATAGGTCACTCTCTATGATACGTACAGCTTCTGTATCTTCCCCTTCCCCTACAAAGGTGAAAATATCTTTGTATTTATCAAATACTTGCCGTTGAGTACCCATCTCTATCATTTCTGCTTCTGTAAGCTTATCTATTGTTTCCCAATAAGCAGTGTGCAATGATTTGTGACCATACTTTTTCTCAAATTCATCAAGATTGCCATTTTGCATGTATTCAAGTACCTCTTTTTTCGCTGCGTCTAGTGCTGCTTCACTTTCAAAGTGAAGCCATCCATATTCTGACAATTTAAATTCATGTGATGACTGTTCAATCGTATTTTCAGTAGCAGTTTCTAAGATGTCAGATTGACTACAAGAGGTCAAATAAATCCCAAATGCGCTTAAAGTTAGCGCGATTAGCATGATTTTTGCTAATTTCATAATATTAAATTTAATGGTAAAATAATTGCAGTTCGCATTTGTGCAAACTGCGTTGTTTTATTGTGCCGCGTACTTCTCTTGCCGGAGAAGACGCGGTGTTTTTTTATGAGTATTTTTGTGTATGCGTAGGTATGAGATTGGGTACAAGCATACGGGTCTCCTTCCATAAGCGCATGGTTGATTTATTGAAAAAATAAATATACCTTACCTGTTAGCATGACGTATTATCTGTCATACTTTTGGCATTGTGGTATCGAAAATGTTGTTGGTATATATAGTAGCTCTCGTTTCCGTATCCTTGTTCGCCGTTTTTCAAGTGTACATCAATTCCCGTTTTAGTTGTAATCCCTTTTTTAGAACGGATTAGAACGGATTAGAACGGATTAGAACGGATTAGAACGGATTAGAACGGATTAGAACGGATTAGAACGGATTAGAACGGATTAGAACGATGGATTATTAATTAGCGTTTTATTAATACAAAACAAATATAGGCGTTTATTTTCAATATAAAAATATTTCGGTGATTTTTTAGTGTTAAATTTTTATTGGAAGTAAAATCCTGTCTTCAGGTTTGAAGAGTACCTTTTCATATGCGAACCGATAATCTTTCAAAAAATTAAAGGTCAATACAATGAATTACTTGATATAATCCTGTATTTTGAGCATAAAATAACATGTATGAAAAATACCATACCACATAGCATAATTCTCCTAATATTTCTCTCTGTGAATCTCCACGCGCAGAGCTACCTCTCCACCCACGGACAGGCAATAGTCAACGAAAACGGCGACACCATCATCCTACGCGGCATGGGCTTAGGCGGATGGATGTTGCAGGAAGGCTATATGCTGAAAACGGCGGGATTTGCGAATGCACAGCATCAGATACGGGCAGAAATAGAGGCATTGATTGGCGAGGCGGATACAGATATATTTTATGATGCGTGGTTGGCGAATCACTGTCGCAAGGCAGATATTGACTCGCTCAAGGCTTGGGGCTTCAACTCGGTGCGACTACCGATGCACTATAATCTATTCACCTTACCGATTGAAGATGAACCGATTAGCGGAGAGCAGACTTGGCTGACAAAGGGTTTTACGCTGACCGATAGCCTCATTTCGTGGTGCGCTCAAAACGACATGTACGTCATCCTCGACCTGCACGCTGCCCCCGGTGGACAGGGTTTCGACCAGGGCATTTCCGATTATGACCCTTCAAAACCTTCACTCTGGGAAAGCGCTCTGAATCGGGAAAAATGCGTTGCTTTGTGGCGCAGATTGGCGGAACGATATGCGGATGAGCCGTGGATAGCGGGCTATGATTTAATCAATGAAACGAATTGGAATCTGCCCGGTGGTGCAGCATTACGTTCTCTGTATCAGCAAATTACGAATGCAATTCGTGAGGTAGATGACCGACATATTATTTTTATTGAAGGCAATTGGTTTGCGAATGACTTTACGGGACTCACGCCGCCCTGGGATGATAATATGGTTTATAGTCCGCACAAATATTGGTCTTTCAATGATAAAGCATCTATTCAGTGGGTCTTGGATTTAAGGGAACAGTACGATGTGCCTTTGTATCTGGGTGAAAGCGGCGAAAACTCCAATGTATGGTTTCGGAATGCGATAAAATTGTTGGAAGAAAACGACATCGGTTGGGCATGGTGGCCCATGAAAAAGGTAGAGGACATCGCCGGACCACTTTCTGTGGTGAATAATTCGGGGTATCAAACTCTGCTAAATTATTGGAATAACGGCGGCACCCCACCAAGCGCGAATTTTGCCAAAAATGCCTTGATGGAATTGACCGAAAATCTCAAAATTGAAAATTGTATTTATCAAAAAGAGGTTATTGATGCGATGTTTCGTCAGGTCAATGATGATAGTACGAAACCCTTTGCAACTCATACCATTCCGGGTGTGATACAAGCTGTTGATTACGATATGGGGCGCGTGGGTGAAGCCTATTTTGATACCGATTTGGCAACTTTTCATGTCTCTACGGGCAGTTTTTCTGCATGGAATAGAGGTTGGTCTTATCGCAATGACGGAGTAGATATTGAACCCTCCTTCGACCCGCAATCGAATGGTTATAATGTCGGTTGGTTGGAAGTAGGAGAATGGATGGATTACGAAATTGACGTGACAGAAAATGGTGTCTATGACCTCAAAATACGCATGGCAACACCAAATTTTGACGGACGTTTTCGCTGTTCGGTAGATGGAAGTGATGTGACGATTTTGCGCTTTGTGCCGGCTACGGGAGGCTATCAAAATTGGCAAACTACCACCATTTCAGGAGTTGTACTGACTAGCGATAATCGAAAATTTCGCTTCCACTCCGAAGGTCGTGATTATAATTTGAGTACGATTGAATTGGTGAAAACGGGCGAAACAACCGACATCGCTACGGAATTTCTATCTGCCATTACACTTGATAATCAGACGATTGCATTGTATCTGAATAAGCCACTGACTGCCCCTCTCCCACCCTCTCCGGCTAATTTTGAAATTCTTGTCGGCGGCTATCCGATTGCAATTACAGATGTGATTTTGGATGCTGACAATCCGCGTATCCTTACTTTCACAGTGGATGAAATTCTACAACCAACTGACCTGATTCGTATGAACTATGCGGGCAGCGATATTTTTGCGACAGATGGAACGATTTTGAATATGTTTACTTTCAAAGAAGTACAAAATACCATTCCTATCATACACGCGATACCGGGGCGTGTGGAGGCGGAAGATTTCTTTTTTCAGGTGGGTGTGGAGTTGGAAAATACCTTTGATACGGGCGGTGGAAAAAATGTCGGTTTTCTGGATGTCGGAGATTTTATGGACTATAATATAAATGTCGCACAAGAGGGTACGTATAGGGTGGAGTACCGCACCGCTGCACTAAGTGAAACAGGTGGACTACAATTGCAATTGATTGATAGTGAGGGAAATGCACAAGTATTACATTCGCCAACATTCTCACCAACGGGCGATTGGCAGCAATGGGCTACAACGGAAAGCACAGCATATCTTCCGGCTGGTCAGCATCAACTCCGGTTGGCGATTATTGCGCCTTCATTCAACTTGAATTGGTTGGAATTTAGCCTGATAGCTACCAATACGGACGAGCCAAGTGTATTCGACCAAATGACTTTATTTCCCAATCCGAATGAAGGTATTTTTTATATTCAAAATCATTCACAAGAAAAAAATATGCGTGTAGATGTGTTTAATTTATTTGGTCAAAATGTTTTTCAAAATAATTTAAATAATGCGAATAATACTACGCAGAAAATTAATTTGAGTGATGCTCCGAAAGGGCATTATTTGGTACGGGTGATGCTGGAGAATGGGGCGTTTCGGACTTGGAAGGTGGTGAAGTTGTAAGTTGTAAAATTTGCTTTTTGAATGAAAAATTGTATTTTGTAGAAAATTCAATCAATGAAAGCAAATATCATTACTATTTCACCTGAAATTCAAAGTGGTGCGCCGGTATTCACAGGTACGCGCGTACCTGTGAAAAATCTTTTTGATTATATCAAAGGCGGCGATACGATTGATGATTTTTTACTTCATTTTCCTTCGGTAAAACGAGAACAGGCTGAATTTTTCTTCAAAGGTATGCGAAAAACAATCACTGTGGAAGAATTGAAGAGAGAACAAAATTATCAAGGCATTGACCGCGAAAAATTTGATAAATTGGTCGCAGAACTTGATATACAAGAACCGATTGAAGAACTACTCGCTATGTTGGACTAATGGATTATTTACTTGACACAAATATCATTCTTACTCTCGCATAGTTTCATTTTATTCTATCAAATTATAACACCAAATCCTAAATTGGTTTTCCTCTTTCAGCTTTGTAAGTTGCAATATCTGTCGTATTCATTAGGTCTAATTTTGATGTGAATTTCTAATCAAATTACGAATTTTATCGCATTTTCACAAAAAAATTGCGGTAGAGAAAATTCATGAATTTTCTCTACCGCAATAATACCGTCTACCGTCAGCCGTCCACCATCTACCGTCAGTTGTCTCAAATATGCAAAGCCCTATCCGCCGTAGCTGCCAGTGCTGCTTCTTTAACCGCCTCTGCATAAGTCGGATGTGCATGACTCATTCGTGAAATATCTTCTGCCGATGCGCGGAACTCCATTGCTGTCACTGCCTCTGCGATAAGGTCTGCCACACGCGGTCCGACCATGTGAACGCCGAGTACCTCGTCTGTTTCTTTATGCGCCAATATCTTAATCATCCCTTCGATGTCCATGCTTGCGCGGGCGCGTCCGAGTGCGCGCATGGGAAATTTACCGGATTTGTATGGCACTCCGGCGGCTTTAAGTTGCTCCTCTGTCTGTCCGACTGCGGCAACTTCGGGCCAAGTGTAAACTACACCCGGAATCAAATTATAATCAATATGCGGCTTGCCGCCAGCCATGCTTTCCGCCACAAAAACACCTTCTTCTTCGGCTTTGTGGGCGAGCATTGCGCCTTTGACGACATCGCCTATCGCATAGATACCCGCGACATTCGTTTGTAAGTGTGCGTCAGTTTCGATACGTCCTTTATCGTCGGTTTTGATGCCTACATTTTCTAAGCCGAGATTATCAGTATAGGCATAGCGTCCGATAGCGACGAGGCAGTAATCTGCCTTGATTTCGAGTGGCTTTTTGGTGTCGCGATGCTCGGCTACGAGGGTGGTGCTGCGTGAGGTGGCTTTGACCTCTTTGACCATGTGTTTCAGGTGGAATTTGACCCCCACTTTTTTGAGTGAACGAGTGAGTTCTTTGCTACAATCACCGTCCATACCTGCGATGGCGCGGTCGGCGTATTCGACCACTTCTACCTCTGTACCCAATCGCGCAAATACCGAGCCCAATTCCAAACCAATCACACCCGCACCGATGACCGTCATTCGCTTGGGCAACTTATTGATATTCAAAGCTTCAGTAGACGTAATGACACGCTTTTTATCATAATTAAATGCTGCCGGAGTGATGGGTTTTGAACCGGTAGCAATGATGGTTTTGTCTGTCTCAATCGTCTCGTTTGAGCCGTCATCTTTCGCTACATTTATGGTGTTTTTATTGACAAAAGAACCGTGTCCGTGATAGACATCAATTTTATTTTTTTTCATCAAAAAATTGATGCCTCCGGTGGTTTGTTCCACTACATCATCTTTGCGCTTTATCATCTGCGCCATGTCCAGTTTCAAGCCGGAAACACCGATACCGTGCGTCTCAAAATTTTTGTGTGCATTATGATAATGTTCGGATGAATCCAAGAGGGCTTTGGAAGGAATACAGCCCACATTCAGACAAGTACCGCCGAGCGTGTTGTAACGTTCAATAATAGCGGTTTTCATACCCAATTGAGCGCAGCGTATCGCTGCGACATATCCTCCGGGACCGGAGCCAATGACTGTTACGTCGTATTTCATATTTTAATATTCATTATTGGTGATTCGTTTTTCGAGTGGCAAAGATATAACAGTGAGATTACTTTTGTGGTTGAATTTGGGAGAAATAATTAAAATCGACTCTTTGAACTGCACAAGAATGAACAAAGCTATCGCATAGAGTATATTTTTCATAGGAATGAATTAAAATTAAAAAAGCAACTGATAATCATTTGATTGTAATTTGTATAAACATACTTTTCATTCTCCCCCAAAAATACTAACTCTCGCAATAGAATCTAACTCCTCACTCGTATAATAATCAAGACAAAATTTAAGGGTTTTTTTGCCTACTATACCTTGTTTTTTGAAATGTTCTACTTCTTCTTCCGAACAACCTTTACAAAATTGATTCGTCCATTCGATACTATCTCTGCGGATTTCTTCTACGACCATTTCGGAAAACGACCTAATTGTTTTATAATTTTTAAGTCCAAGTCCGAAGTCGTGTGTGTAACTGCCGTCATTTCTTAAATGATAATCGACTTGCTTGTCATTTAAACTTTTGGAAAGACAGTCGCTGAAAAAAACAATTTTGAATTCTTCCACAGTTGGTCTGTATCCTATGTATTCCTCTTCAGGCATTTCTTTATCGGTATTTAGATTTGTTTGTTTTAAACTTGAACATGACACAAGTAGTAATATTAAAAATATGAATTCGTTTCTCATAAAAAGCATTTAGTAACGAGTTATCTTCGTAGCATCAAGGGGCAATTGATTCAACTCCTTTCGTAAAAACCAAAAAGTAATCACCGCCGCGCCCACATCCGCAATCGGAAATGCAAACCAAACACCGTTCAAACCAAATATACTTGGCAAAATAAACAGCAAGGGAATCAAGAAAAATCCTTGCTTGGTGAGTGTCAATAATAGAGCAGGCATAGCTTTGCCGATGGCTTGAAAATAAGCACTTCCGAGTAGGTTAATAGCTATCAAGGGCGTTGCCAAAAACACCAAGCGCAGACCAATAGTTGCTTGTTTGATAAGGGTAGCGTCTGTCGTAAAAAAGCCAACGAGTTGTGGTGTAAAAACCATGATTCCGGTGAAAATTCCGAACGCGATAAGCGTTGCCGTTCTGATGGATAAAGTGACCAATTTATTGACTCGTTCAAATAATTTCGCCCCGTAATTAAAGCCCAAAATCGGCACAAAACCTTGTGCGATGCCCAAGACAGGAAAATTGGCAAACATCATCATGCGACTAATAATTCCGTAGGTAGAAACCGCCATTTCTCCGCCTTGTACAAATAAGCTGTTATTCAAAACAATA
>CALCMV010000244.1 GCA_937967535.1 uncultured Saprospiraceae bacterium | reverse complement strand
ATTTTTCGCTGAAACCAATCGCTTGGCTATCGTGCGGCGCATACGACTCATCTTCTTGCGCTCCGTTCCTCTTGAAAATGAAGCACTTGCAGTTGATGGCTGTGGCGCAGGTGCAGACGTGGTTGCGGGAGCAGGTGCAGGCTTGGCGGGTGCTTTGAGGGCTTTCTGTACGTCCTCTTTTGTGATGCGTCCATCTTTGCCCGTTCCGGTGACTTGGGCGGCACTCAAACCGTTTTCGCGCATGAGTTTGGCGGCAGCAGGAGAAGGGTGTCCGGCTGCGTAACTATCCGATTTAGCGGCGGCAGGTTCGGGTGCAGGTGCGGCAGGTGGTGCTTCTTTTTTTGCAGGAGCAGGTGCGGCGGTGGGTGCGCTACCGCTTGGTGCGGCTACGCTCGTATCTATCTTGGCGACGAGTGCGCCTATCTCCAAATCTTCGTCTTCTCCCGCCACGATAATGAGTTTCCCGGCAGCTTCGGCAGGAAATTCGAGGGTGGCTTTGTCCGATTCAAATTCGCAAATCGGCTCGTCGAGTTCGACATAATCGCCGTCGGCTTTTAGCCATTGAGATAGGGTGACTTCTGTGATGGATTCGCCGATGGTCGGCACTCGCATTTCTATTACGCTCATGATTATTTTTTGTCCGCAGTTGGTCTGTCCGCAGTCCGCAGTAGATTTTCTCGCATTTGTCAGTGGACTGTGGACGAAAAGCGGTGGACTATTTAATTTGCGACAAATATATGGATTTTGCGGCTTTATGGAAGGCGATTTGCAAAATCGCTTTACGTTTTTTTGCAAGTTGCCGTCAATTCTTTAATTTTTTCCTCTTGCATCATCTTTTCATAACTATCGCTATGGTATTTTTTATTTTTTTTCGGGGAAATATTTTTATAATACACATTCGCCCAACCGCTTAGTCCTTTTACTTGATAAACAGCATTTAGGAGGCAGTTGTTGTACGGAATTTCGAGCGAATCTGTAGCCATTCTTTCGAGGATACGCAAGCGATACCTCTCGACTTGTACCTCGCTCGGTGCATGAAAATCCAATCGAAAATTATCGCTGTTTTTGCTCGAAAAAGTTAATAAAAATTCATCATCATTCTGAAGGGGAAAACCATTGGGTGCGATAAGCTCATCGTTTTGATTTTTAGGAAGTTTTAGATGCCCCGCTTGTTTTTTGTTTTTATATCGAAAAGTATAATAGGCATTATAAAATTTGCCTCTGTCAACGTGTGATTGTACTTTGATTGGGATGACTTTTGTGATGCCGTTTTCGCGGAGGTCTTTGGCAAGTTTGTTTTGATACGCCAAATATCCGCCGCCCATGATACCTGCAAGCAATAGCATCACACCGAAAATGACCAATAAAGATTGAATGAGATGTCGTCGGGAGAGTTTTTTGCGGCGTTGATTGAGGGGCGTATCAATGTCTTCTACGATTTTAAATTCATAGCTAAATTGACCGCTTTCGTGTTTTTTTACAAGGATTCGACAGAGTTCTTCGCCAATGAAAAAAGAATACTCTTTTTCGTCATATACCTCAAAATCAGTAATCAAGACTTTCCCATCACAGAGAATCGCCAAATTTCCGCTATCCCTGAAATGCTTTAGCTCGACAAGACACGGACGTGTTTTGTCGCCTACATAAGTCCAGTTGACACGGTTGGTATTCGGCACGAGAAAAACGTTTTCATTTGAACGATGAAAAGGCTTTTAAAGTTGTGTCTGACGTAAAACGATTTTGCAAATCGTCCCCTTAATATACGTGACGATTTGCAAAATCGTTTTACGTTACAAATCCCCCAATTGCGGACGCATCACCAACTCTTCAATCACTGCTTGGTCGCTCAATTTATACGCTCCCCAAACGGCTTCTGCCACGTCGGAGGCTTTCATCAGGCGGCTTTCGGGAAGTTGGTCTTTCATGGCATCCCATGAGTGCGACCATGTGGCACCGGGCATGACGGCGGTGACGCGAATACCTTTATCCTTCATTTCTTCGCGCAATACTTTATTGAAACCCAACATCGCAAACTTAGAAATGCTATACGAACCGCCCCCCGGCAAAGCAATCAAACTCGCCACCGAACAGATATTAAAAATATGTCCTTTAGCTTGCGGTAGCATCGAAGGCAACAAAGCACGAGTCAAATAATAAGCACTATACAAATTCGTTTCAATCAAGGCTTCGAGCGTGCCTTCATCTTCGGAATGGACATCACCGGGAAAATATACTCCCGCATTATTGACCAAAACATCTACTTGCGACCATTCGGATTTGATATAATCAGCAAATGCCCTAACTTGCTCTTTTTTAGCAACATCCGTAGGTTTTTGAATGACTTTTATACTATATTTTTCTTGTAATTCACGCTGAAAATTCTTTAAGTCATTTTCATTGCGGGCGCAGATGGCAAGGTCGTGTCCTTCGCGTGCAAAGACCTCTGCAATGGCACGTCCGATACCTTTTGTCGCTCCTGTGATAACTGTTTTCATCTTTTTACGTTATAATTCGTGAGAAAAGAGAAATGAGAGAAGTAAGAGTAGAGACCGGAGAGTAGAGAAATCAGAATTGTTATTTTCTACTCTCTCGTCTCACATCTCTCGTCTCAAATCTCAAGTCTCTCATCTAATTTTTGGCGAAGATACACAGTGAATTGAGAATCACCTTTAAGGTAACAGAAAAAAAACGTTATTTTGCGCCATTGAATTTTAGATTTGGTGATTTTAGATTTTAGATTGGCTGAAATTTTGCTTTATTGAATATGATTTTGAGCAGTGCAATCAAAAATCAAAAATCGCATAATCAAAAAAATGATTACTGGAATATTACACGAATTGGGGGCTTATCTGAAACTCATGGGCAGTATGTTTACGCGCCCTGAGAAGTTTTCGATGTATTGGAAGGAAATGCTGCGGCAGATGAACGACATCGGTGTGGGGTCGGTGGTGATTGTGAGTATTATTTGCCTGTTTATTGGTGCGGTGACAGCAGTGCAGTTTGCCTATCAATTGCAGGATAGTTTTGTTCCCTCTTATTATATCGGATACATCGTTAGGGACTCTACAATTATTGAACTTGCGCCTACGATTTCCTGCTTGGTGCTTGCAGGAAAAGTAGGCTCCAATATGGCTGCCGAAATAGGCGGTATGCGCCAAAAAGAGCAAATTGACGCGCTCGAAATCATGGGGGTCAATACAGCTTCTTATCTGATTTTGCCAAAAATTTTAGCAGCATTGTTCGTAGTGCCTTTGCTTGTTGTTATTGGTGCAGGAATCAGTATTGTCGGAGGCTGGTTGGCAAGTGTTTCTACCGGAATGGTGTCAGGGGCAGATTATCACTTGGGGCTTAATTCGTTTTTTGAACCCTACTTTGTATTTATGATGCTGGTCAAATCCTTGGTGTTTGCTTTCATTTTGACTTCCGTTTCTTGCTACAAAGGTTTCTATGTCAGCGGCGGTAGTATCGAACTCGGACGCGCAAGTACGCAAGCCGTTGTGTATAGCAATATTTTAATTTTATTGGCAGATTATATCATCGCATTGGTACTTACTTAGTAATGCTACAATGCTTAAATAATTTTTGATTTTTTGATTTTTGATTTTTGATTGATATGAATTTTGCTTCGCAAAATTATTTTTACGTGCAATCAAAAATCAAAAATCAAAAATCATTCAATCGACAGTTTTGATAAAAGCAGAAAATATATTCAAATCGTTTGGAGAGCAAGAGGTCTTGAAGGGTATCTCGACGACCTTTGAACAAGGAAAAACCAACCTGCTCATCGGGCGTAGTGGTGCAGGTAAAACAGTGATGCTCAAGATTTTAGTGGGACTTTTGCAACCAACTGATGGCAAAGTTTGGTATGGTGATATTGATTTTCATAATCTCAATAAAAAAGAACGAAAAGCCATTCGCAATGACATCGGGATGTTGTTTCAAGGCTCGGCACTGTTTGATTCGATGACAGTGGAAGAGAATGTACGCTTTCCTTTGGATATGTTTACCAATATGACGAAGGGCGAAAAAAGACACAAAGTGGACCAATGCCTTGAGCGTGTTGACCTGACGGGTAGCAATGACAAATATCCCGGCGAGGTGAGTGGTGGTATGCAAAAACGGGTAGGTATTGCGCGGTCTATCGTGTTGGACCCCAAGTATTTATTCTGCGATGAACCCAATTCCGGGCTTGACCCGAAAACTTCTATCGTCATTGATGAATTGATACATGGCATTACTGTTGATAATAATATGACTACCATCATCAACACCCACGATATGAACTCCGTCATGGAAATCGGTGACAATATCAACCTGCTACACTTAGGCGAACTCGCTTGGGTCGGCACCAAAGACGATGTACTTGAAAGTACTAATGAGACGCTTCAGAATTTCATTTTTGCTTCGCCGTTTTTGCAGCGATTGCGTAAAGGTGCGCTGAGTGCTTAACGTAGCACGGTGCTTCCAGCCCGTGTGTCTCGCGTATGTAGTGTTCCTAACGTGGACACGGGCTGGAAGCACCGTGCTACATAACACTAAATTTCAACCTCATACACATTATAGGTCTTATAAATTTCTCCTTTTATCAATTCCATACCGCGTCGCATCATGTCATTATCTTCGAGAATCCAACTCGCTTCGCCATATTCTACCCCAAGTGCTTGTGCGGCTTTGACGGTTTCGTAATACAAAACAGCATCCAAGCCCTTTCCGCGATATTTTGGCAAGATACCAAGCAGCAATACACGCGCCCATGTGATGTGTTTTTTCTGGGTAAACATTTTAACAAAATTAAATGGGAATAGTCGCCCGTTCATCTGTTTGAAAATGTAATTATAGTTCAACAAAGAGACTGCTGTACCCACAGGCTCACCATCAATCTCAGCGAAAAATATAAGGGAAGGCTCGGCGATTTGCTTAAAACCTGCGGCGTATTCGTCGATTTCTTTGTCTGTCATAGGCACGAAACCATAATTTTTTTCCCAGGCTTCATTATAAATCATCCGTAAAATTTCAATCTCGCCCTTGATGTCTTTCATGTTGATGTTGCGGATTTTTACGCCTGTTCGTTGGCGCACGATTTTGTTGCCACGTACCATTTTCGGGTCTTCCATCACGCGGTTGGCATCAATTTTATAGGCAAAAAGTCCTTGTGTTTTCTTAAATCCGTAATTTTCAACCAAAGTCTGATAATAACGCGGATTGTAAGTCATTCCTAATTTTGGCGGGTCGTCGTAGCCATCTACAAGCAAGCCGTAATCGTGATTGCTCGACGGACTCGCCGGTCCGTGCATGATGTCGCGTCCGCGTTCTTGCAGCCATTTTTTGGCTGTATCAAATAGCAAATTGGCTACATTTTGGTCGTTGATACATTCAAAAAAACCAAAAAAACCCGTCTTATCATTGTGTTCCTTATTGTACAAATCATTTTGCAAAGCCGCAATTCGCCCGACCACTTCGCCGTCGCGCATCGCCAGATACATTTGCATCGTTCCAAATTCAAAAAAGGAAAATTTCGGATTCAATTTCTCCTTAACATCCATCAAAAGCGGTGCCACCCACATCGGGTCATTGGCGTATATTTTCCATGGGAAATGGATGAATTGTTTCTTTTGTTTTGAGCTTTCAACCGGTTGTATCTTTAGCATAGTGCGTTAGTGTTGTGGTGTCGTTGTATCGTAGTGTTGTGGTTTTTTTTGCTTTGCAAAAATATTTTGACAACGACTGTATTTTTTACGGCTTAAAATTAGCAAACACTTATGTAATCACAATTTAATTTGAATAATTATTCTTCAAAAAAACATCACCTTATACACATTCAAAATTAATTCATTCAAAATTCAAAATTAATTTAGACCAATTTCCCAAAACCATTCAAAGGGTTCAACTTGTTGTCCTTCTTTGAAAAGATAGGGTTCGCCGTTGGTGTCGAGCATGGGGATATGGGGATTTTCTGCCATAATCCATTGCATACCATAGAGCGGCATATCATGTGTAATTTTATTTTGAACAATATGTCTAACTCTTTCAGCATCAATGCCAAAACTCATATGAATGGTTTGATTGAAGGGCAATATCTGTCGTACCTGCAATGCCAAAACGCCATGCGAATAATGGCAATATTTACATTTGGTCAAATCATAATAACCAAACAGTGAAGGATAATTTTCATCTTTTATCGGGTCGCGCAATTCAAACTCCGGGTCGCCGGTCCACAGTGGATTTCTGAGGGTAAACAGGGTGTTTTTGTAGCGATATTCCCACTCTACACGCGAGGTTCTGAATTTATCTTCTCCGACCCATGCCAACATGTCATTTTCAAAAATAAACCGCAGATTAGGACCTGCAATATAAATTGTTCCGGTAGCTTGTGAAGTACCAATATTATCAAAATACATATTGTACGAATAAGCAAAACTACCGGATTTACCCGTTTGATTTTGAAGGCTTTGTATAAATGGATTGTTGCGCTCCGGCTTGCGTTTGCCCCATGCGCCGAGTGCGCCAATAGAGGCATGCCCTTCCCAACGAGGCGCATCCGGTCCCCAACCGTTCCAAGCGTAATACACAGCAGTTTCGAGGTTCATTTGGGCAAAATTGCGGTAGCCGTATACATTCCCGCGAAAGCCTATCCGCTTGATTTTACTGCCGAAAGTAGCAGAGATACCCGCCGTCCAACCGGTTTCAATTTGTGCATTAGAAATGCCATAAATTTGGCAGCATAAGAACAATAAAATGATTTTTGGTTCTTTGAAAATTTTTAGTAAAAAAGAAATTACCGCAATGTTGGTTTTTACGTTTTTCCACCCCCCAGCCCCCTCC
>CALCMV010000243.1 GCA_937967535.1 uncultured Saprospiraceae bacterium | reverse complement strand
AACGCTGCTACCGTATTGTATCGGGGCGTTTACGCCTTCGGGATAGCTTGCCTTTTGGTGATGACCACAAGGGCATTCAGTACCGTATTGTCGATACTCTATGTACAGTGGTTTTATCGGAGGAATTTCTACGACTTGACGCTTGGAAACCAACTCATGACTACATCCACGGAGGTCTTCCCCACAACATTCGCAAAAATCACTCTTTAAGTCCTTTGTGTCATCAGGATTGGATGTTTGTAGCAGAGTACGTCCTTTGTGACCTTTTTGTCCACCGGATTTACGACCGCTTTTTTTGCGTAAACTTGTGTTGCGTTTGGGTTTGTATTTATCCTGACTTGGCGGATTATGGCTATTGTGAGAGTCTTTACCGGGAGATAAATTTACTAATTGCTCCAATAGCTGTAATACCTTGGCCTCCAGCGAGTCTACTCGCTGAACCAAAGTTAAATTATCAGATTTTAAGGCTACATTGTCCTTACGCAATTCGCTGTTCTCAGCACGTAATGTGGCATTTTCTGATAAAAGTTTCGCTATTTGAGCATCTTTTGTCACAACGCAAAGTTATATGTTTTTTTTATTTTTTAAAAATCAGGTAAGAACCTGAGTAGTTACTAAAATATTAATAAATTCAATCAGATTAAAATAAATAATTTACTGTTAAATAACAATTTATTTAAAAGATATTTTAATTACGTACCATGTAAAAAACGAAGTAAGTAGCTACTATTAAATGAAAGTTTTCTTTTCCAGTTTCCTTTTTTTGTGTAAATTACATGATAAAAGTTCTCATTTAAATGTACCTCAAAATGACAATTTAATAAGTATCGAAAAGCATAGATGAAAAATACAAAACTTACTAAAGTCATCGAAAAATTTTCTAAATCGGACTTAAAAAGGTTAAAGGAATTTGTTCATTCGCCCTTCTTTCGTGCCGGTAAAACCGAAAGAGATTTATTTGATTTTATCTATAAATATGCGCCCGACTTTAGCCATAAAAAATTTACTTCCGAATACGCGACCTCCTATGTTTTTCCTAATGAAAAGCAAGATAATTCAGCCTTAATTAAAACTCAGTCACGGCTTCTTAAATTAATTGAATTATTTATTTATTATTCGTTTAAAAACAACAATCTACCGGAATTTGAATCGGTGTTAATGAAATTTTATGACCAAAAGGATTTACCCGCACAGGTAGAAAGTGCATATAAAAAGTTTCAGAAAAAACAAGAGGCTTTTCCGCATCGAGATTTAGCATATTATTACAATCAATTGGTAGTAGAGGAACAGTACAGTGATTTTTTGGGCAGAAAATTTGAGGACGGTAGAGGCGATGCACATCATCAGAAAGTGCTTGAAACATTAGACGTATTTTATTTGAGACAAAAACTTATTAACCTATGCTTGGTATCTAACCGCGAACAGGTTACAAAGGTCAGTTATGAGGTCATGCTAAAGAATGAAGTGTTGGCATTTTTACCAAATAGCAAATACCGCGAGATTCCGATTATTGCGATATGGTACACGGCGTTTTTATTAATTAACTCGCCGGATAAAAGTGAGTATTATCATCAACTCAAACAGCTACTCGAAAGACACGACAACCTACTTGACAAGACAAATAAACGAATATTATACACTGCTCTCGAAAACTCTGCACAAGTCGTTTTTCAAGGAGAAGCTTACTATGCTGCTTTGTGGGGTTTGTACTCGACACAACTTGAAAATGAGGTGATTTATATCGAAGGTTACTTGCTGCCGACGCTATTCAAAAATATCGTAACGGTAGCCCTACGACTTGGGCATTTGGATTGGACAGAGACATTTTTAGAAAAAAATAAAGACAAAATCGCACCCGAATATGAAGGCAGAGAGGATGTATACAGCTATTCATTGGCGCAATTATATTTCAAACAAAAAAAATATGATGATGTATTACTCGTTCTTAATCAAATGATTTTCAATGACATTTACACTAAAATGGATGTGCGAAGAATGTATATGAAGGTCTACTACGAGATGGATTATAGCGATATGTTTGAAGATATGGTGAATAGCTTTAGGAGTTTTTTGCATGAAAATCAGCACGTCATTCCCGCCTTGCATATACAGGCGCATCGGGATTTTGTGAATGTAGCGTACAACATTTATCGTACAATGAAAAAGGATGCAGAACGCATCGAAAAAATCGCGGAACAAATTGCCGATATTCAGATTTTACCGGAAAAGACGTGGTTGTTGGAGAAGTTAGAGCGATTGTCTAATTTCTAATCCAACCGAAAACGTACATATTTAATGGTCTTTTTATTTTCGAGGTGCATGGCTTCATAGAAAGTCTTAATGTCGAGTTCCGGCAATGGAAGTTCCCCTGCGTAGATGTCGTCGTTGTGATATTCGAGGATGAGATTTTCGGCTTCGATGATTTCCAATGTGTATTCGTAAAGCGTCGGGTCGTCGGTTTTGAGATTAATCTTTGCACCGGGTTGAAGTATCTCTTGATAACGCGGAATAAACATCGGCGAGGTCAACCTACGACGTTCTTTTTTGAGAAAAGGGTCGGGAAAAGTAATCCAAATTTCCGCCACCTCTCCGGGTGCGAAAAACTTGGTAATGTGGTCGATACGCATACGACAAAAAGCTGTATTGTCGAGCGATTCGGCTACGGCTACTCGTGCGCCTTTCCAGATACGTGCGCCTTTGATGTCGATGCCGATAAAATTGCGGTCAGGGTGCATACGTGCGAGTCCGAGCGTGTATTCGCCGCCGCCACAGGCAAGTTCGAGCGTGATAGGCTTGTCGTTTTGGAAATGGTGTTCGTTCCATTTCCCTTTAATATCAATAGCTTCACCGCGATAATCCGTCACGAAATCATCGTCCGTACGGTGATTTTGGTAGACGTTTGGAAAGGTGGCGAGTTGACCGAATTTGTATAGTTTGTTTTTGCTCACAGGCTTAATGAGTGAATGAGTGAATTTTGAATGAGTGAATGTTCTTAATGCGACAATGCCGAAATGCATCAATGCTACAATAATTATTTTCGTGCAAAATTAACAGGTTTCCACTAATCTACAATATTTTTTGAACGATTAATAATTTTTTCGATGCGATGGGCAATGTTTTTCCAAGTTAATTGCGATTGTTTTTCGAGCATTTTTTGGGATAAATTTTCATACAAATGCTTATCGTGAATCAGTCGCTCTATTCCTTCTTTTAATGCTTGTACATTGGGTTCTACGAGTATCGCTTCATGTTCCTCCAATTGTTCGGGAAGCCCCCCTACCCTCGTACAAATCATAGGGATTGTTGCCGCCACTCCCATTGGAATGACGCCTGATTGTGAAGCTTCTTTATAAGGTAAAATGAGGATGTTACTTTCTTGCAGAAATTGTGCTATCTCGCTGTTATTCAGCCATTTATTAGGGAAAATTATTTTTGAATTACCTACATCAATTTTTAAATCGTATAATTTTTTCCCCGCAATGGTAAGGCTTTCGTAGCTGTCTTGTGGAAGTCGATTGACGGCTTCGATGAGCATTTCTACGCCTTTATATTTACCGATACGTCCGAGAAAAAGTAGTCGCGGCTTGCGTGTATGTGTACGTACCTGCGTATGCACGTAATCCGTAAACATGCCATGCTCAACGACTGTATAATTGGCTTTGAAATCAATATTTTCTTGCACATTTTTCCGTACAAAATCTGTTAGAAAAATCAGTTCGTCGGCGTGTTTGATGCATTGATTTAGGAGGGATTGTTCCAAACCATTTTCTTCGCCTTCATGCAAAATACCGTCGTGGACGGTCATTATCGTTTTTTTTCCTGCTAATTTGAACAGCCACAAAAAAAATAGATTCCAATAGTGTTTGTATGGAAAATAAACAGCTGAATAACGTCCACGAATGAGTCCGAAAAGAATTTTTAACCATAAAAAAGGAAAGACCGTCAGTAGGCTGAGAGCGAATTGAAAATTGGATTTGTAGGTAGGAGTTTTCCGATGAATTTTCGGAACTTTTTCTTCAGAATAACTTGACACATACACTTCGTAATCTATATCCATCGCATCAATTATCTCCGTCGCATAACGCACGCAACCGCCATAACGTCCCAATGAAAGTATCAAGACCTTTTGCGAATTTGACGATATAGATTGATTTGATTCCAAAATCTGATAATCGGATTTTTGATGTGTGATTTAAATTGAATTTTACGCGATTCAAGTGCTTTTAGTGCCTGATTTTCAGATATTCCACCACCTTGATAAACGACTAAAGGTTCGGGAATGTGTTCATAAAACCGCCCCCTTTCATTCGTCGCTAATTTTAATAAAAAATCAAAATCAGCAGATATTTTGTATTGGGTATCAAATTGAAATTTGCCTATTTTTTTCAAATTATAAAATACCGCCTGATGGCAGACATTATTATACAAACCATATTGTAAAATGGGTTTGTGTTTTCGTATTTTTAATTCATTTTTTTTTTGCACAAAAACATCGCAATACCGTAGAGACGCAAAATTTTGCGTCTCTACGATATTGGGGATGATTTTTTTTATGGCATTTTCATCATAAAAATAATCGCCCGCATTCATAAAATTAATCCAATCGCCTGTGGCGATTTGGATGCCTTTATTCATGGCGTCATAAATGCCGTTATCGGGTTCACTTTGGTAATGTGTGAGATGATTTTCGTAGATTTTGATAATATCTTGTGTACCGTCTGTGGATGCGCCGTCGATGATAATATATTCGAGATTAGGGTAGGATTGTGTGACAATACTTTTTATGGTTTTTTCAATCGTATCGACTGCATTATAACATACCGTAACTATCGTGACATGCGGCGTTTTCATTTATTTTTTTCTTGTAAATACCATTCGACCATTTTCTCTAAACCGTATTTATTATCATAATTCGGCTTGAATCCTGCGCTACGAATCTTATCAGCTTTGTGATAGGTTTCGGTGCATAATTTCTTGATTCGATTGGTAGAAATCGGCAAATCTTTTCCCGTAATTTTTATCAAAACATCAAAAGGAATTCCCATTGCATACATCAATCCATAAGGTAGAGTTATTGGTTGTTTTTTGCCCAATGCAGCTGAAATAACTTGCCCTATTTCTCGCGTACTCATCTGCTTTTCATCGGCATAATTATAGGTTGAAATACCTGTTTTCATATCTTGCATCATGTGTAATGTACCTTGTACAAGGTTGTCCACAAAAGCAACAGATTTGACATTTGCTGCCTTACCGATATTGACGTATAAACCCGAATCTATCTGTTTTATCAGACGATACATATTCGCTACATTTCGAGGTCCATAAACTACAACAGGTCTGATAATCAATATTTTGTGATTAGAGTTTTTATCACGCCATTTCTCCAATACTTTCTCTGCTGCCAGCTTCGATGCTCCGTAGGGATTCACCGGATTTGGTTCCATATTCTCATCCGAGGGTGTTGTATTATTTCCGTAAACTGCCACCGAAGAATAAAAAACAAAGTCCTCAATACCATACTTTGTTGCCGCTTCTGTAAGTACCTGTGTACCATATTCGTTGGTGCGAAAATAAGCCGCTTCTTCTATGCCAAAATCCTTGTGTTCGGCAGCAAGATTGACGATGCAGCCAATGTCATGTTTTGATAAAACTTCATTGACTTGTTCCGGCTCGCGTATGTCGCCTTTGTGGTAAATTGAGTTGTATTCGAAGGTCGGTTCAAGCAAATCAAAATTCACAATTCGACTTTGGTCGAAGTATTTGTGGAAGTGTGCTCCAATAAATCCGGATCCACCCGTAATCAGTATTTTTTTATTATTAAACATTTAGTATGTTGTCGCTTTTTCTTGTGAAACTATCGTTTTTTCAGTAGTTTGTTTTGTGACAGGGGTTTCAAGGTTAGCAACCTCGTGTATATATTTGAACAGTGCGTCATTTTGTTTGTCAAAGTCGAAGAAATTAGTCGCCGCTTCGGTACAATTTTGACGTAACTTCTGAAAATTCGATGCCCCCATTTCTGCAAACTCTTGTATAGCACCGGACAGTGCTTCAAAGTCGCCCGAAGGTGTCACCCAGCCCAAATTATGTTCCTTTACCGTCTTCGCACCACCGCCTTCACCACTGAAGAATACAGGCATTCCCGCAGCTACTGCCATATAAACTTTTGATGGAAAAGCTCCATAGATGGGCGTTGCCAAAGGAATCAGCGTGGCATGATAATGCGATAACATTTCCGGCACTTCCGACTTAGGAATAACCTCATGCAAAATGATATTACAATCCGGGTTTTGTTCGATATATTCGACGATGGCAGCTTTTTCATTGCCATTGCCATAAATATGCAATTCTACTCCAAGCTCCTTAAAATCAATATTTTGACAAATTTTAAATACGCCTTGCGCCAAGCCCAAAAGCCCTGCATATACAATTTTTAAATTGCCTGATTCGTAAGGAATGCTTCGTGAAATGAAAGGCGAGCGGCGCATCAAATTCATGTATAAAAAACTTGATTTGTCAGCTTGACGAGTGGTGATGTGGTCAAGTGTTTCTTGCGATTGCGCCATACAAGCATCAGAACGACGATAGATGAAATTTTCAACTTTTTCTAAAAAACTATAAAACCGTCCGCGCTTAATCGCACCCAATTCGAGGGCAGACATGGGCCAAATATCCGAAATATTCGTGACAACTTTCCGTCGAGCCAATTTGGATAAAATAACCGCAGAAAAACCCGTTAAAAGTGGCGGACTATTGATAATAACTACATCAGGACGACGACGAATGAGGTAGAAAAACGCGAAGAAAATCGTAAAAGAAAACGAAAACATACTGATGATACGCGGCAGTGCTTTTTTGGAATTGGAAGCATACAACCAATACCGTCTAAGCGGAATACCATCAGCAACTTCCTTTACCAGAAACTTGCCGCGATAGCCTTCAAACACCTCACCGCGTGGGTAATTGGGCATTGCCGTAATGACTTCCACATCTGCACCACGCACTTTGAGTTCTTGTACCATGCTATAAATTCGCAGTGGTGCAGCCCCCATCTCCGGCGGATAAAAAATACTAATTACATTGATTTTAATCGGTCTATTCACATCAAAATACTTGTAGTCAATTCGTCCTCAAAAGTAAGAATAATTCTCGTGGATTCACGGCGTTTATTGAATCCATCGGCGTATAAATATTTCTCAACATCTATATGGACGCAGTTTTGGAAGGTAAGT
The DNA here is from genome assembly GCA_937967535.1 of uncultured Saprospiraceae bacterium. Classification (GTDB taxonomy): domain Bacteria; phylum Bacteroidota; class Bacteroidia; order Chitinophagales; family Saprospiraceae; genus JAHDEO01. Next base: position 4,822 of record CALCMV010000243.1, on the reverse strand, counting down.
ACCCCTAAATTCGTAATTATTTTTTCCGACTCTAAGCGCAGCTCTATATCAGGATGAAAATGAATAAATGCCCGTGCAAAACGCTTTTTCTTTGATTGAATGTCATCTTTTATGATAATTTTTTTGTCGGAAAAAACAAACTCGCGCTCGTGTGTCGCACTTATACGTGTGTAGCCTGTGTGAGCAGCTTTTATCGTATTTTTTGTTTCGTTTAAATTAGAGATTTTAGCACGTCGCGCTACTCGGAAGCCGCCCCAAACTTCGGATTGCTCTACTTCACCAACTTGAACAGTATTATGTGCAGAAGTGCTGCGTTCGCGGTGGCGATTTTCATCGTTTTCGTAGGTCGAAATGCCTGTATCAACGATGAAAGGTTGACCTTTAGAATGAATCACAAAATTGAAAGTATCCGAATGTGCATGACCGGGAATGTAGTCCGGTCCGACATTTCCGACATCCACAACACATTCGTAATCAGTAGTTTGAAACTTTCGATAGCCGCTTTCTTTTAAAGCAATATCCTCAATTTCAACATTCAAACGGGTAGCGTAATTGAATAATTGATTGGGTCTAGGAGCAATACCGATTGCACTGTCATTGAGGCGGGGGAAATCACCATTTTGGAAGGTCATTTGGCGAAGCCAAGCTAACATTACAGTTGCTTTTTCTTGTAAAATCTCCGATAAATACCTTGCATTTTCAAAATACAAGGTATTTTTACTAATCAAATTTATACAGTCTAAAACTCGATACAACATCAGGCAATGATACATCGGACTCAATTCAAAATGTGCGCCGTCTGCGAGTATTTGTTCCTCCAATTCAGGCTGTAAAATAGCAAGTGCTTTTTTATAAAATTTCTCATCCGAGAAATAGTAGGCTGCAAAGAGCAAAGCAAAGCCATTTTCCAGTAAATGATTACCAAGCAAATGATATTCTAATCGGTCAGTTAAAATTTTTGTCTGAATGTATAGCGATTGGTCAATTTCTGCATCTTGAATATTATTTTTTGTGAGAAATTTCACCCAATTCATTATTCGCAAGGAAATGGGAAAGGGTTCGAGACCATCTTTTATGCTATCTATTTGTTGGATAAAATCACGGATGAGTCGTAACCCGATTTCAGGGTGAATTTCCGATTGGTTGAGGTATTCAAAATAAGTTAAATTGTAGGTCCATAATTTCCCATATTCATTATAATTCCAATCAATTTCGTTATCGAATGTTTTTTCCAAATTCAAAAAAGAAAATGAATTATCAGGAAAAAACGAAGCATGATTGATAATAGAAGGAAGAAGTATCAGTGAATTTATTGTTAGTTTTTTTTCGGAATTAAAATCATATTTAAATTTGGTAAGTTTGCGCCAACGCACACGCATCGCGTAGTATGTACGATAGCGTATCTGTTTGAATTTCAGATATTTGAGTGTGTGATAATAGAGAAATACTTTCTTCATTTGTAAAACCACAGCCTAGGGCAGGGCATGCTCTGTCCCTAGGCTGTATTCCTATGATTTTGTGATTTTGGCGACCAAAATTTCTGCAATACGCTCTGCTGCATGACCATCCCAAAGTGGCGGTACAACACCTTTTCGAGCTTTTCCATTTAGTATCTCAAGCATTTTTTCATGGACTGTTTGTGGGTCCAAATCCTTTAAAAGTTGATTCGTGCCGAGTGTAGTTGTGATAGGTCTTTCGGTAGTATCGCGAAAGGTGAGGCAAGGCACTTGAAGGTAGGTCGTTTCCTCTTGAATCCCACCCGAATCGGTGATGATGAGTGCGGCATTTTCCATCAATTTGAGGAATTGAAGATAGCCCTGCGGTCCCATCAACACGAAATTTTCGATAGCATTTAATCTATCTTCCAAACCAAATTTCTTGATATTATTCGAGGTACGCGGGTGCATCGGGAAAATGACTTTTTTATACTTTACAGCATCTTCTATGATTTGCAAAATACTCTCCAAACCTGCTTTATTATCCACATTAGCAGGGCGGTGCATCGTCATCAAAATATACTCTTTTTCAGTAGTTTGCGCTTGTTGAAGGATGTCACTCTTAGCTGCTTTTTGCCGGAAATATGCTAGCGAATCTATCATTACATTGCCCACAAAAAATACCTTTTCGTCGGATACACCTTCTTTGGCGAGGTGAATCATACCGCTTTGTTCGGTTACAAAAAGATAGTCGGTTACGGCATCGGTCATCAGGCGATTGAGTTCTTCAGGCATGGTGCGGTCGCCGCTACGCAAGCCCGCCTCTACATGTGCGAGAGGGATACCCATTTTGACCGCCACAAGCGTACAGGCTACTGTCGAATTGACATCACCCACTACAAGAATCAAATCTGGTTTTTCATCATTGACCACCTGCTCAAATTCCATCATTATTTTGGCGGTCTGCTGGGTATGTGTACCACCGCCGATGCCTAAAAAATAATCGGGCTTAGGCAATTCGAGTTGGTTAAAAAAGATGTCACTCATCTTTTCGTCATAATGCTGACCGGTATGTACAATTTTGGATTCGACCTGTGGGTACCGTTGGAAGGCACGATGCAAAGGAGCGATTTTCATAAAATTGGGTCGTGCGCCTACGATGTTGAGTATCTTCATTGAATAATGATGAAATGATGAAATGATGCAATAGCTTTCACAATACCCAAACGCTTGTAAAACTTTCATCATTTAAGCATTTCATCATTACAGCATTTAAGCATTGCAAAGGCAAAAGTAAGGGAATGTCAGCAATTTCAATAGCAATTTAAAAGGCAAGTCTTTTTGAAAAAGTTAACTTTGCCAATATTTTTGATAAATACACGAATTTTATTCACTTATTATGGGTAATTTGTGCAACGTTTACAAACAATAATCTGTCATACATTAAATACTTTTTTAAATGAAAACATTTTACCGCAAAAAAAACACATTAAATAAAAATAAATAAATCAGTAACAAAATTTAATCGTCACACTATACACCCCAATTTATTCTACAAAATAAATAAATCATGGGAAAAGCAAAATTATACTTAATTGCCTTCTTTGCACTATCTGTTTTCAATACCTATGCACAAAATGGTGTGAGCGAAGTTAGATTCAATATCACACAAGCACCTGTTTGTGCTAGTCCTCTTGGCATTTTCGTAGACATTGAAGTAAGGGCTACCGAAGGAACTACCTTTTTTATGAGTGAGCAAAACTATCGTTTTTCATTCAATCGCGAAGCACTCGCCAACCCGACTATTGTTGGAGAATTACTAAGCGGTTTTATCATTGGTGGTACGGGGCTGCAAGGTTTCACCCTTTATTCTCCACACAACCTGACAGGCTCAATGGACACAGTGGTTTCTTATAACATAGAGCTGCAAGGTGGTGACGGCGTATTGGTGGATGATAGATGGATACCCGTAGGACGTATGGGTTTTGATGTTTTAGATGCCCTTGCCTGTTTTGACTTGCAATTTCATTCGGAAGCCATATTTCCACGCACATTTATAGGGGAAGTGTTTGTAGACGGTGGTAACGAAATCAGAGTCATCACTGCTGAAAGTGATTATGGCAACATTAACAGTTGCTTTAGTGATTTGTGCCGACTTCCCGTTGAATTTCTTAGTTTTACAGGCGAAGAACGCGACTGTACAACACATCTCAATTGGCAAACAGCCACCGAAACCAATTCGCACTTCTTTGTAATAGAACGCAGTGCCAATGGCATTAATTACGCAGAAATCGGGCGACTCGCTGCTGCGGGCAACTCACAAGACCTTGTAAACTATGACTTTATAGATAATAATCCGAATATTCAAAATTACTATCGTCTAAAGCAAGTTGACTTAGACGGCACTTACGAATATTCGGAAGTCATCAAAGTCAATACGACTTGTTTCGATGGCTCAGTGAGCGATATACTGGATGTTTATCCAAATCCTGTGAGTAGTGCGGGGCAGATTAATTTGAATATTTTCTCTAAAGCCAACCAATCTGCAAATATTACCATTCTCAATATAGAAGGTAAAAATTTACTCACAAAACAAGTCAACATTATAGAAGGTATCAATACCCTGCATTATTCAGTGGCAGATCTGGCAGCAGGCACATACTTCATTAGATTAGAAGGTGATAACTGGTACTCCGACGCACAGAAATTTATCAAAGTAAATGACTAAGTAAGTTTAAGTTTAAGACCAAGTTTAAGTTTAAAGCTAAGGCGAATTATCTGTTTTTTTTCATTGATAATGAAATGTTTATAGTTAAAAATAAAAACAAATCTTATATCATTTATGAATTCGCTTTTTAAGATACAAAGACCATCAATCAAATAAATTTTTCGATGAATCAAAAAAAGGAGTAGTCTAACGGGCTACTCCTTTTTTTATTTCTTAAAAACTCGTAAATTCCGACCTCTTTAAAATATGAATACAATTACAATACTTAAATGAGGTAAATATTGCCATTATCACATTGATATTCATTCATTCAAAATTCAACATTCATTCATTGGAAATGACAGAGGCTTACATATACGACGCAGTACGCACACCACGCGGGCGAGGTAAAAAAACGGGAAGTTTGCACGAAGTCAAGCCTGTCGAATTATTGGCTATCGTACTACGTGCCTTGCGCGAACGCAACAACATAGACACCCAAGCAATAGACGATGCCGTAATCGGCTGCGTCACCCCCGTAGGCGAACAAGGCGCAGACATTGCCAAAACTGCCCTACTTTATGCCGATTGGGATGAATCTGTACCCGGCACACAAATCAATCGTTTTTGTGCCTCCGGCTTGGAAGCTGTCAATATCGCTTCGATGAAGGTGCGTTCA
>CALCMV010000242.1 GCA_937967535.1 uncultured Saprospiraceae bacterium | reverse complement strand
TTGTTGAATGATATTTTTTGCAAAGCAAAAAATCATTCAACAACTCAAAAAACCATCAATTCGTCAATACAACAACTCGACAACTCATCAACTCATCAATACAATGAAAAATATAATATCAATCATCATAGCTACGCTAATATGGGGGCAAATAGCGATAGCACAATGCAATATGGACAGGCACAACAGCAACGCATTTGACGGCTGGGTCTCCTGTCAGATGACCCCCAACCCAAACCCCGCCAATGGCACAACACACTGGATTATGTATGATCTGGGGGAAGTTGAAAGTCTCTACACGTCGCAATTCTGGAATATTAATCACCCCGACCATCTCGGTTGGGGGGTGCGAACTGTACGCATCGAACACTCAATGGATGGCTCTAACTGGGCATCAATAGGTAATTTTACGATTCAGCAAGGTTCCGGTCAACAGATTTATGAAGGTGAGGAAGGTCCTGATTTTGGAGCTTTGACCACGCGCTATCTCTTATTTACGGTGTTGAATACTTACGGAGATAATTCTTGTGCAGGTTTTAGCGAATTAAAGATATTTACACAGGACGAACTTTTACCCGCAGGTCTGATGGCATTTACGGGCAATGAAGTGGGTTGCGAAATCAAACTCGAATGGCGTACTGCCACCGAACAAAATACCGATCACTTTGAAGTGCAAAAAAGTACGGATGGGGTCAATTTTACGAGTATCACACAAGTGACTGCCTTTGGAAATAGTACTACACCGATTCGTTATGGGCACACCGATATCAATCCGAATGACGAAAATTATTATCGTCTGAAAACGGTAGACCAAGACGGTCAATTTGAATATTCAAACGTAGTACAAGTCAATTCGCTGTGTTATGAAGGTGGTACGGTAGATGTATTTCCGAATCCGGTGCAGGCTAGCGATGCACTCAATATCCGCTTTCATGCGAATGAAATTATTAATGTCAGCATAGAAATTATGGATGGCTTAGGGCGCATCGTTGACCGCATGGATATGGATTTGAATGAAGGCATCAATACCCTCACCTACGATGCTGCCAAATTGCCTCCGGGCATGTATACCCTCAAATTCGCGGGCGCAGATTGGTTGCCTTTAGCAGAGAAATTTATGAAAGTAGACTGACGTAGAACGATGCTTCCAGCTCGTTTTAATACCATATGCAAGTGCGCGAACCACAGGTACCGCGTTACAAGCGAAAAAATTTTCATGGTTCTGAATGTCAAGAAGGGTTGTAAACTGTGTTTGCGACCCTTCTCATATATACGAACGGTATAAATTTGAGAAAACTGTAATGACTGCTTTACAGGCTGACCGCGAATACCGTACCGACGACTTTAGCCGTCGCGTGAAATAAAAGTATATTTATAAATTATTTTATTTTAAGAAATTAAAAATTAAAATAAAATTTATATGACGGCTAAAGTCGTCAGTACAGTGTTTTCGGTCAGCCTGTTTAGGTCTCACATGCACAATTATTTTAATTTGTAATAAATTAAAAATCAATAAATTATAGATAATTTTTTATCCTACTTGACAGCTAAAGCAGTCATTACGGGTTCATTCGGAAAACTGATATTTTCCGAAATTTATCCCGTTCATAGTATATATATATGAATTTAAATTGAAGAACAAGCGTGAGTGGTTGGACATTTTTAAAATGTCAGACCACAGCATTTTTTTATTTTATTGAAAATTAATTAATTATAAAATTTAAATAAAAATATTTATAAAATAATCCAAAACTACAGTAGATGCAGCTTATGGGCCTTTATCAGGCATGTTAGATAGGTCAATATCTGATAATGTTAATATCAATGTAAACGAATACCAAACAACTTCTTCACCAATAGGTTCTATAGGAGATGAAAATACCAGAGAATCATTGACAACCGAGCTATTTAATATAAATGTAGGTGAATTGGGGGATGTTTCACACGGATCTATTGATGAATATACAGAAGGCTACAATTCTGGGTTGATAAACACAATGATAACGGGCGATACAGATTATTTGAAATATACCATTGACGGAGCTGATAGTGGCAACAGTGGATCTCTTAGAAGTAGTGCCGAAAGTGTAGGCAGTTCATCGTGGGGTAGCAGCTCAAGTAGTAGCTATGACGATAGCTCAAGTAGTAACTAATGGCAATTTTCAAGTGTATTGTTTAGTTTATAAATTATTTAATTAAATATGAAATATTGGAAAATATTAATTTTGGTTGCTCTTACCTATGTGATATTGTATGTAATTTGCATGGTAGTACTTACGGAATATGAAGCGTGGTATGATAGTAAAATGGGAGATTTTTACAGTTTTTCAAGCTTCAATGCAAATCAAAAGATTGCATTTGTTTTATATAAATATTTGTTAAATTTTCCATTGAGTATTTTTAACTGGTTTACTAACAAATTTTTATCACTTACTACGATTTTCCTTCTACCTAATGTTTTCGTTTTTTCGTATTTAATTTATCGACTATTAAATAGATAATACATAAAATGAGGATTATCGTCAAAATTATATTTTGGTGAAAAAACTACCACCACGCTATCTTTTGTTAAAAAATACAGAGGGCTTCCATTAGGTAGCCCTCTACTGATCTATCAGTCTTACATCACCCCATCAACTCGCCTTGCATTTTTGGACATACAAGGTGAGTCCTTTCTCTGTTGCCAGACGAATACAGTCACAAGCAACGCGAATTGGAGGTATCTAAGCGTCGTTATTTGTAAACACCTTCGTCTGCCGACTATTCCACAAAAAAAGCGTCCCGAACCCTCATATTCAGGACGCTTTTTCGTGTTCCTATTTGCTTCAAGTCTTAAAAAACGCCAACTTTGTAAGAAGTAAAAATATAAAATATGCCGCAGCCTATAAAAAGTATTTTTTTTATGTAAAACTGTTAGCGCGATTGACAGCAAAACAAATTGATACTCAACTTCAACAAATTCCCCCTGTCGCCAGACGAATACCGTTGCAAGTAGCGCGAATTGGAGGTGTCGAAGCACCATTTTTATAAAACCTTCGTCTGCCGACTATGGCACAAAAAAGAATTTCACCGTAGTAGGGACAAGGCATGCCTTGTCCCTACTACGGTGGTCAATATTAGGAATGGTTTATTTTGAAAAAATAAATCCATTTTGTGCAAATTTGTTGCACATACTTTTTCGTGTTCCTATTGGCTTCAAGTCTTAAAAAAGGCGAACTTTATAAGGCGTAAAAATATACAATATGACGCAGCCTATAAAAAGTATTTTTTCACCCCATCTCTTAGCGCGATTGATATGATTAAAATCAGTCCTAATGGGCTGACAGTTCCCGTCGTCAGACGAATACTCTTGTAAGTAAGACAAATTGAACTTATCCAAGCACCATTTTTTGTAAGCACCTTCATCTGCCGACTATTGCACAAAAAAAGCGTCCCGAACCCTCGTGTTCAGGACGCTTTTTGGGTAGTGCTATAAATGTAATGCTCAAACTTGCCTTGCATTTTGAAAGTCCATTAGCGTTTCATAAAGCGAATTATCTCCATGCCCAATTGTTCACCGGATACTCTTGCGATGTAATGCCCTGTATGCCAAGTACTGAAATCTAAACCGATAAGCGTAGAATTTTCGTTCAGAGTGATATTTTCCGAGTAAATCAAACGACCATTCATATCGTAGATGTTCAATTCGCCGGGTTCTTCTACCGGAGATTCAATGAAAAGACTAGCCTCTGTGTCAACGATAGTCGGGTGCATATTGCCGGCTGTTAGCTGTAGTTCTATTGCTATAATGTTTGAAAACCACATATCACCCGAAGTATCTGTTATTTTGAGCCGATAGTAATTGAGACCATTTGAAGGAGAACGGTGGAGATAAGAAAACAGATTGGGAGACCCCGGCTCAAATTCCGATATGACGAAATCATCCAATATAGCGATGGTAGAAAAATCTAATGGAGGAGTGCTTGAATATTCAAGGATTTTGTCTGCATGTTGTAGTTCGACAGAAGCTGTGTTTGATGTAACATAACCAAGCCAGTCGCATACAATTCCTTCAGGAACAATATAGGCATCAAAGGGTGAGACATAATCAACTATTATTGTGTCCGTAGGTGATTTTGCGGTTGTCGGTGAAGTTTCAATTGATAAAGCCGAAGTGCCAAATACAGGCAGCGTCAATATCAAGCCGCCCAAAGCAAGCGTCAAAGTGTAAATTGTTCTTCGTGTCATAAGTTTAAATCTTTAACGGTTAGAAAAATATTTAATTTGAGAGGCTATCAGTTCGTAGTTGTCAGTCGGGATTGTAAGATACTGATTATGAGTTGTATCTGCAAATTTTCAAGCATACTCTTACATTTTTTTGCTTTTCACTCCAATACTTGAGAGTAAGCGGCTTCATTGTTCCATGTGCCTACACGCATTCGAAAACGCTCCTCATCGTAGGGCCAACGAAAGGGACTAAAACTTGCTTCCAGATTTTCCTCCAAATCATCCGGCAATTCGGGAAAGAAGTCAATGCCGGTCAGGGTTTCTATCGAATCAATCGAAACCATATAATCGCTAAGGGGGGCATCGCTTTTGGTGTTTGGCAACATGAACCCAACGGCTTTTTTGTCGGAGCCACGCAGGTCGAGCAAGACTTTGTAGAAAGAACGCGGGGCGGCGAGGGCTTTATTTTCGCCAAATCGACGCTTGGCACGCTGCGTGAGTACGGGTCCGACGACGACATAAAAATGTTCGGAAGTGAGACACCAATCGCGGGTTTGCTCTTCGAGTTCGCGCCAAATACCGCGATTGAAGGCGGGTTCTTGCGGACTGATATTGCTCATCAAAAAACTCTGCTTCATGGCTTCTTCCGAAAATGCCATATCTGCGGCAGGTGCGAGGTGTCCGCGGTCATAACCGCTTCGGGTATAGTCGGAGGGTTTGGCAGAGCCGGTTTCGACCATCGGGTCTGATTTGAAACTACTGTGGCGTTCTACTTTGGCTTTTTTGAGGCTATCGCCATAGAGTTCGTATGCGACCCATTCGGGTTGTTCGTGTTTTTCGGAATAAGACAAAGTAAAATAATCGTGTCTAATCGTTTTATTGGTGGTAGAAGTGGGCAGATAATTGTCAATGGCTTCGACCAAATCGGGCAATTTTTCCTCTTTTTTCTTATCCGTTTGCTCTACTTGGTCAATGAAATCCGTAACGACATCCGGCGATTCGCCCGTAAAGTAAAAACTGTAAATGGATACGGCAATTGCCACTATGGTAGTGGGTAAACCCAATTTGGTGAGGAAGTTGCGTACTTTGCTCTGACCTTTATTTTCAATTGGCTGAGAGGAGGGTGCTGTGTTTGTGTGTTCGGACATTTAAGTTTTGAATCATTTACAATGAAAATGAAAATAACAATGAAAATAACAATTGAAATGAAAATAACAATTTCAATGAAAATAACAATTTCAATGAAAATAACAATTTCAATGAAAATAACAATTTCAATTTCAATGTCTTCGCCAAATTTTTTCATTCAAAATTCAAAATTAGCGAGTGTATTGAAATGAAAATAACAGTAAAAATAACAATTTGAATTTCGATGTCTTCGTCAAGTTTTTTCATTCAAAATTCAAAATTAGCGAGTGTATTGAAATGAAAATAACAATGAAAATAACAATTTCAATTTCGATGTCTTCGCCAAATTTTTCATTCAAAATTCAAAATTGGCGAAGACATTAAAATAAAAATCGCTTATGGAAATTAGTTAAAAAACGAATAACGAATCAACGAATAACGACACCAGGAACTAATTTCAATTAAAAGAAAAGTTGCCCGGAATCACACCTGCTTCAAAACTATCAATCGGCGTACCATCAAGACGATAATAAGTAACACCGCCTTTCGACTGAAAATCAGCGGCATCGGAGGTGTAAATATTGTCATTTGCCGGGTCTATGCCCAAGCCATAGAAAGAAGAATCGTCGGAGGTGATAAAGGGAAGGTCGGGCAGTGCATTATCTGTAATATCCATTCTCCATACCTGTCCGCTTTCAAGGTAGTATAGCTTGTCGCCACTATCATTGATAGCGAGTCTTTGCGGTGCGGCATCGGCATTGGCAAAGGTAAATACTTGCTCGGTTTGAAGGGTAATAGGGTCAATGCGTCGCAAGGCAGGAATGTCTTCATTGTAGAAACCACCATCGCTGAGTGACCAGACTTTTCCGTTTCTATCTACTTGCAGGCTATTGGGCGAATAAGTGACCGAGAGGGTCTGCAACACCTCATCGGTAGCAGCATCAATGACCATCATATCAAAACTATTCATAATGCCGACAAAGACTTTTCCATCAGACATGACCATCTGTTCGCCCCATCCGGTGGGAATGGTTTTTGTGATTTCATTCGTCTTCAAATCAATGATACTCAAGGTGGTCATATTGCCAATTGTAAAATTGGTCACATAGGCTTTGTCATTATTAATCGGCAAAAAATAACGTGGTGCAGGCAGCCCTTCAATTGTTCCTTCGCTTTCGAAAGTACTTGCATCTACTACTTCTATTTTTTCCGAATTATTGACCACAATATATGCCTTGCCATTGTGAAAGGTCATGGATTGAACAACATCGCCGAGTTGGAAATTATTCACCATTTCAAAAATATTATTCCATACCAGACCCGTTTCCCGACTCACTGCCGTCAAAGACCCGTTAGAAGAACCGAAGTTGCCCTCATTTAGTACGAAAATGTGGTTGTTTAAATCACCCCATATCGGCGGATTTTCTGAATCATCTTCACAAGCTGCGAATAATAAACTTGCAATTAATAAAAAACCTAATAATCTGATATTCATATTCATAAAATTTACTTGGATTTGTTTTCTCCTATTTGACTACTATTGTAGTTGACACTTTTATTTTCACATTAAATTAATGTAAAATGTAAATTTGTATAACGCGAGTGAACACGAGACATTTGGCTACCCGTTTAAGTTTGCTTGCGGGATAGTACTCGTCTGACGAAGGTTTTTGTGAAATGTAGTGATTTGTCTCATAAAATATTCGCATTGAGTAAAGGGATTCGTCTGACGAGTATTCGCTTTAGGCAAAGTTAAATGGCTAGCCAGACATTTCTTATTTTAATTGATTTTTAATTATTTAAATAATAAAAAAAATCAAATGTATTGTACACGTACTACATTCCAATAGCTATCGGAATGTATATTTTAAAAAAGTGTCAACTACTTTTACAGCAAATTTAAACATAATTCAAAATTGAAAACTGCCACAAAGACACGAAGTATAAATTGCTGATAAGCATGAAAATTTTTTGAGTCTTTGTGGCAAAATTAAAGATGTGCAGTATTACATACTCTAATCAAAATCTTTTCGTTTTTCTTTTTTTCTTCTTCATCTTCACCGCCATTACCGAAGGATAATTCGGTGCTGGTGTAGTAAGTGCCATAGGTCAGTGTGGCATTATAGACCTGCGAAATGGCATTAATCACTTGGTCTTTGGTCAATTCTTTTAGCGGATGAATGAACGCCACCCACATGATGTCATTGGAGACGGCGTATCTCACATCAAGTGCTGTGTGAAAATTGGCTTCCATTGCTGCTTTCATTTCTTCCTCTGTTACATCTTTTGACTCTTTTATGGGAGCGATAATTCTCATTCTGTTGTTGGTTTGGTCGGTAATACACATCATAGGTAGTCCTCTGACCTGCATTTCCCACATGCCTTTTTGCCCGACAACGGAGTCGCTCATTACATAGATGATATTTTCCAGTTTATCATTATCCATTTGTGCGTTAGTTTGGTTTGGAAAAAAAGATAGCATGGCTATCGTTACGCTTAAAATACAAAGATACTTCATTAGACTTTTTTATTGGTTAAAAAAATAGATTTATTGCTTGGTTTTTGGGCTATCAGTTCATAGTTCTTAGTTCATAGTTGCAAGTTCATAGTTCATAGTTCATTCATTCATTCATTCATTCAAAATTTACTCATTTACTCATTTACTCATTCACTCATTTACTCATTTACTCATTTACTCATTCAAAATTCAAAATTCACTCACAACAATCATTTGTTTATCTAAAACGTTAATATGTTCTTTCAAAGTGCCTATAAAATCATCTCCGTACTTCAGGTAAAATGCCATAAAATTATCTTTTCGCTCTTGCAAACCGCGATTGGGAAAGAGTTTTTCTTTCAAACCTGTAATTCGCTTGGTGGCGGTTTCATGTTGGCGTTTTTCGGCACGAAGGAGTTTTTGTTCGACTTGGTCGAGGCTTTTAAGGGCTTTTGTTTGCTCGCCCAATATACTCTTTTCGAGCGAATTATCTATATTTTTAGCTTGTAGCAAAACATTGTCGTACAATTCCTTTAGTTGTTTTTTGGCTTCGCTCAAATCCAATTTTTGTGTAGTATTTTTTTGTACAAAATGCTTAATTAAGGTATTTTCTTCCTCAAAAATCTCTGCTACATTCAGCCCCAATTGGTTCAATTTTTTGCTTTGCCCTGCATCAAGCCACATCACCGAAGCCCGCCGCACCAAGATAGGAAAAGGCACTTCAAAATGCTCAAATTGTGCCTTGCGTTCCAGCCAATAAGCTATCTCACCGCCGCCGCCTATATATGCCAAATTCGGAAATAAAACCTCCTGATAGAGTGGTCGCATAATCACATTCGGGCTAAATCTTTCGGGGTATTGACGCACTTCTTGTGTTATTTCTTTTTCGGAGAATGTGTAATCCGTATTCAGTACTTTATAGGTATTATCTTGGTGTACAATGCGCTCGCGTATGCCCTCACGCATGTAGAAAAAATTGATTTTTCGGGGGCTTGCCTGTGCTTTAAATCCGACTTTCTCTAAGTTGCTAATTGTTTGATTGACAATTGGATAGGATGTCTTTCCGAGAATTTCCTTTAATATATAATCAACAAATAATTGCTTGGCTTCGCGGCTGCTTGTAATAAAAACCACTAAGCCGTATTGCTTAAATAATTCATTGGCAAGATAAAAAGTCGCTTCGTCCAATGTTTCATTTTTTGCGTAGGCGCGGTGCATCAGGTCAAATATTTTTTGGGCATTTTCCGAGTCACCGACTAGTGTTTTTAGCTCGTCGAGTACGGGGACAATATTTCGTGTAGACATTTTTCCAACCGAACCTTGCTCGTCATTTTCCCAAGTCAGCGTTTTGCCGAATAAATTAAAATGATTGATTTCTGCAAAATCATGGTCTTCGCTGCCCATCCAATATAAAGGTATAAAATTATAATCAGGATAATGGCTTGCGAGTTGTTCGGCAAGATTGATGGTAGAAATAATTTTGTAAATAAAATAAAGCGGTCCGGTAGCCAAAGAGGGTTGGTGTCCGGTAATGACTGTAAAAGTATTTTCGGAATTTAAAGCCTCAATATTCGCAGTGACTTTATCGCCGGTATTAATGTGTTGATATTGTTTTTTAAGTATATTTACGAGTGATTTTCTGTTTTTATACGTTTTTTTATGCTCAATAATTTTTTTAAAACTTTCTATCGAAACAGGATATTCGTAAAAAGGTCGCAATGCCTCTGCATCCTGCACGTAAGCCCTGTCTCGCGCCGAAAATTGAGGTACTTGGTCGTATGTTAATTTAGTAATTTGCATATCGTAAAACGATTTTTTTAAATCGCACACGAAATTACTATTTTAAAAGGAGAAATGTTTTTTTTAAGAAAAAATTGTAAGAAAAGAGACAAAACACACCTTAAATTGGGCAAAATATGTTTTGTCTTCACAAGTGCTAAGTAAGTGCAAGTACAAATTCAAGTGTCAAGTTCAAGTTCAATAATTAATTCATTTTCAGTGAATTACGAAAATGAAAGTGTCGCTTAGTTCAGTCCACCAACTTATTTACCTATAACAATGTGTTCGGCAAATTATGAATTTTGAATGAAAAATTTCAATAATAAAAAATATTTAATTTATTAATTATCAGTAAAAAACAAAGTTAAATTTAAATTGATTTGTCATTCATAATTCATAATTTGGCGAAGACATTATTAGATTTTCTTCAATTTATTGCGTTTCGTTATCCTCCAATCGTAGCCATTGATTCGGATACCGAAGCCTGTCCTTTGCGCCTTGCTTCGGCTTCAAAACCATCTTTTGCGCGATGGTTGATTGCCTGTTGAATAGCTGTAAGTAACTCATTATCAGTAGCTCCGGCGCGTAGCAAATCGCGCAGATTAAATACGCCGTCATCGTAGAGGCAGGTTTTAATCATGCCTTGTGGTGTCATGCGAAGGCGATTGCAAGTGCCACAAAAGGAGCGCGTAAAAGCGGGAATAATTCCGAAAGTTCCCACAAATCCTTCGACTTGATAATTAAACGATGTAGAATTTTTCGGGTCTTTTAATTTATTAATTTTGGGAAATCGGGCTTGTATGTGCGCGAGTATTTTTCGGTAATTCCATTCCAATTTATCGTAGTGCATGCCCGTACCATTGAAGGGCATTTCTTCGATAAAACGGACAGCGACCTGATGTTTTTCACCCAATTTTACCATCGGAATAATATCCTCAATATTCTGCTCTGCCATCACTACGGCGTTCAATCTCAGGTCAATATCGCGTTCACGCATTGCCTTATAACATGCCCAAACCTGCTCAAAATAATCACGCCGCGTAATGTCATAAAATCGCTGTGGGTCGAGGCTGTCAATACTCAGATTGAAAGAGCGAACCCCCAAATCCAACAACTCATCCAAATGAGGCAAAGTAAGCGTCCCGTTGGTCGTAACTGCCACTTTATCAATGCCTTGTATCGCCACCAATTCACGCAAAAAATACATCAAATCTTTCCGCAAAAACGGCTCGCCGCCCGTAATTCGCACCTTGCGAAGACCATTTTTCGCCAACATCCGAATGATTCGCAGCAACTCCTCATACGACAATAATTCAGCCTTCTTGACAAATTTAATCCCCTCCTCCGGCATACAGTAGAAGCAGCGTAAATTGCACTTATCCGTCACCGCGAGGCGCAGATAATCTATCATTCTGCCATGATTATCAAGTAGCATCGGCACACTTTCTGTTCGCGCCACATTAGATTCGTTCATAAAATTTATTCTAAAAATACACATTAACCATTATCTCTCATGTATTGTTCCCTTTCTGAATTTGAGTGAAGCACCGCCGCGTCCTCTGAAAGTTGCTACGATTTCCGAAGCAATTGCCAGCGCAATTTCTTCCGGCGATTCTGCACCAATATCCAAGCCTGTCGGACTGTGAAAATTCACCAGATTGTCGAGGTCGAGGTCGGGCAGTTCGGCTTGCATTTTTTGCATACGCTTTTTCGGACCCAACATCCCAATGTATGCCGGATTTTTTTTAAGGAAAACAGGCAACAACATTTTATCCCAATTATAATCGTGCGACATCAATACCACTGCCGTATAATCATGGACTTCTATGGTATCGGCTTGTTCAAATTCAAGGACTTTTGCCGCCAAATTAAACAGTGATTTAGACAATTTTTTTGCTCTCCCAACGACATGAATTTCCCAACCCAATTCCTGTGCAATCCCCGCAAAAGCATTGACATCATAATTATAACCAACGATAATGAGGCGCGTTTCGGGCTTGATAAATTCGATGAGCAATTTCAATACTTCGCCCGAATCTGTAAGGGATTCTACAATACGTGGTTTGCGTCTGGCTTTCGTTTCGCTAATCCATTGTTGCAAATCACTTTGTTTAATTTCTTGTAAATCAATATTTTCGGAATCACTATCAACTAAATAACTTTTCCCCAACAATTGTTTATTTTCTGCATCAATCACCTTCACTATCATCGAAGGATGGTCGAGTGCTGCCACTTTTCGCAATTGTTCCAGTTCGTTATTCGCATCTGCCGGATTGATGGGCGTAAACAACACTTCTATGCGTCCATTGCAGCCCAAGCCCACACCGATTTGGTTTTGGTCGTCATCCATCGTATCGTACACCACGCGGGAAGGTGTATTTTTGAAAATCGCCATTTGCGAATGTTTCAGCGCATCCCCTTCCAGACAACCGCCGCTAATTCCACCCGTCCAGATGCCGTCACTTCGCACCAACATCCGCGCCCCGATGCGGCGGTAGGAAGATTCCTCGACATTGACCACCGATGCCAAAGCAACTCTCTCCCGACTATGATCAAGCGCATCATAATCAGCTATTATTTTTCTAATTTCTTTCATTGGCAATTTTCCTGAATAAATTTTGGACGAGAGATTAATTCTATATTCAATGTGAAATTATTTATTTACTCACGAAATTTATAATTTTTTGATTAGAAACGTAAAACGATTTTTCAAATCGTCTATTCGGCAAGTGTTTTTTCTTTGTGATTTACCTATAAAAAATTAATTTTGCATCAAATTAAAAATAAAAACAAGGCACGAAAAAGCTAAGTAAAGTTTAAGAATAAGTTTAAGTTTATCCCGTACAGTTGTCGGGAGAGTTTAAACTCAAATTTAAGCCTTCTTCGGAGGGATAAGCAACATTGCAAATTTATCGACAAGATATTGGTTTCAAGGCTAGCCATTTAACTTTGCTTAAAGCGAATACTCGTCAGACGAATCCCTTTATTCAATGCGAATATTTTATGAGACAAATCACTACATTTCACAAAAACTTCGTCAGACGAGTACTATCCCGCAAGCAAACTTAAACGGGTAGTCGGTTTCAAAAAATTAGTGCTTAGAGGAAAATTCAGGGATTTACTCTAGGTTTTTCACATTCCTATACAATAATGATTCAACGTATTCAAACCATATTTTTGCTGCTTGCTGCGGCGGCATTTTTCTCTCTGTTCGGATTAGATTTTGCTTCGAGCAATGCCGAACATGCAGGTTTTTTATCTGACAAAACCTTTGATATTCAAGACCATATCGCACTCACTGTGCTGGCAGTTTTGGGTGGTGTATTGGCTTTAGCGGCGATTTTTTTATTCAATAACCGAAAATTGCAAATGCAACTCGGCTATGGCGTGATTTTATTGGCAATTGCATTGCCCATAGCAGCTATCGCTTTATTTTATGGTCAGTTTAGCAGCTTGCCTAATACTGTAAAATTGACTTACAGCATAGGTTTGGCAGCACCGATTTTGGCTTTAATTTTCACTGCATTAGCCAATCGTTTTATTAATAAAGACGAAAAATTAGTCAAATCAATGGATAGATTGAGGTAGACGAGAGAGGAGAGAACAGAGACGTGAGAGGAGAGAGGAGAGACGAGAGGAAGTATATATGTTCTTAAATCTCGCTTCTCGCTTCTCTAGTCTCACCTCTCACCTCTCTCGTCTCACCTCTCTCGTCTCTAAGCATGTCACATTTTCTATTTTTAATAATAAAAAAACACAGTATATTCGAGATAATTTTAATGGATTTTTAAAATAAAATCTGATATTAAAATGTCCATAAAAAATTACATTCTTCCTTTCGTTTCCTCCCTAATTATTTTCCTTTTTTTTAAGGATAAAATACTTGCACAATCTGCCGAAAATATGACCTTACTTGGTCAATGGAATCACAACCCGACGGATGCTGCTTTCTACAACGACCTTTGGGGATTTGTGGATGAACAAGGCAATGAATATGCGGTGCTTGGTTCGCGTTCCGGTATTCATTTTTTGGAGGTGACTGCACCGGAAAATCCTGTTCTATTGGATGAGTTTTTTATGGATGAATGGTCGGAAAGTCGTGATTTTAAACGCTATGGCAGCTATATTTACGCAGTAGCCAGCGAAGGAAATACAGGCTTGCAGATATTTGATATGACTGCCTTGCCCGATGCTTCAATTTTTAAAATTTCGGAAGATAATACCCATTTTTCTACTTGCAAAAATATCTTCATTGACCACACCCGCGCACGCATGTACGCGGCGGGTACGAATACGCGCACAGATGGTTTGTTGGTCTTTGATTTGAGCGACCCAAGTATGCCGACTTTGCTGGCAGATGTGCCGCTTCCGCGTGGCGAAGTACGACAACTTTATGTGAAGCATGACATTGCATATTGCGTACATACTACGGGCGAAATGTTTGCTTATGACCTCCAAAACCTTACAAATCCCAATGTCACATTTCACACCAATTCTGGAGGGGAAATGAATGCTTGTTATCTTGATGAATCGGGGAGAGTTTTGGTGTATGCAGACGCTTATCAGTCGCTTGGTTTGGTATATGTCGGAGAAATGTTTTATGCGCCCTTACCTGTGGTCAGCACCTTTCACGCGCCTCTGCTTGCACCTACACATAGCGACAATTTGGTGTCTAATATATACATACTTGGCGACCATATTTTTGTGGCATATTACGAAGATGGTGTGGTTGTTTTTGATATGAATAATGCGGGCAATGTAGTACGCACCGCTTATTTTGATACTTATGAAAATGATTCATATAATGGCGCATTTGGCTGTCGTGAAATTTATCCTTTTTTTCCTTCGGGAAATATTTTAGCATTAGATATGCTGAATGGATTGTACGTATTATCACTTGATATTGAGATAAATAATTTGTGTAATAATGGTATTCAAAATGAAAATGAAAGAGATGTAGATTGTGGCGGCGAATGTGCGTCCTGCTTCTATCCTAATTGTAATGACGGCATCCAAAACGATACGGAAACAGGCATAGATTGTGGAGGAAATTGTGTGCCTTGCTGCCTGCCCGAAGGCACACCTTGCGATGATGGTGATCCCCAAACAGCAATTAGTATTGAAGATGGGAATTGCAATTGTGAGGGTACAGTAATTGTAGAAACTAATTGCTTTGACGGCATCCAAAATGGGCTGGAAACAGGTATAGACTGCGGCAGCGAATGTCCGCCTTGCCAAGCCTGCATTTCAAATGGAAATAATTCTAACTACGAATATATTGATAGAGTGGTCTTTAATACCATCAATAATCTATCAGGTAATAATGGAGGGTATGCTGATTTTACTTTTACGAATCATTTTACGGTAGTCGAACTCGGTCAAAGTTATCAGATTAAATTAAGACCAAAAATAACATATTCAACAAGTCAATATTGGAGTGTTTGGATAGACGCTGACTCTGATGGTAATTTTGCAGGACCGGAGGAGTTGCTTTTTCAAGATAGCAGCCTTAGTGAGGTGCTTGGTGAGGTGGTCGTTCCCGAATCGCTGGCAAATACATTTACGAAAATGCGTGTGCAGATGCGAGCCGGAAATTATGCTTCCGGCGGTTGTGCAGGCTTTGTATATGGTGAGGTGGAAGACTATTTGCTGGTCATTCCCGGTATAGTGACTTGCGATGATGGTCTACAAAACGGCGATGAGCAAGATGTAGACTGTGGCGGTACATTTTGTGAGCCTTGCTGCCCATATGCAGGCACGCTCTGTGATGATGATAATCCATTGACATACAATGATATAGAGGATGGGAATTGCAATTGTGCAGGTACAGATTGCCCGATTTCGGGTACGCCTTGTGATGATAATGACCCGATGACCGAGAGCGATGTTTTTGATGAAAATTGTGTGTGCAAAGGCAGGGCAATTCCGAATTGTGAGGACAATATTCAAAACGGAAATGAAACGGGAATTGACTGTGGCAGCAATTGTGCGCCTTGTTTTTATTGTGATTCATACGGACAAAATTCTGACAATGAATATATCGGTCAGGTCATTTTTAATACGCTCAATCACCCTTCGGATAATGATAGCGGCTATGGCGATTTTACAGATTTGAGTACGACAATTTTACGAAATTCGGTATACACACTTTCATTGACACCTAGATTTTCTGACCAAGCAGATAAAGTCTATTGGCGGGTGTGGATAGATTTTTCGCGCGATGGAGATTTTTTGGATATGGGGGAGATGATTTATGAAAATTATGGCGAAAATACTTTGACGGCAGATATTAACATTCCTGCTTCAGTAGCCGAAGGGCAGACCCGTATGCGTGTACAAATGCGAAAAGAAAATTATACAAGAGATGCTTGTGCGATTTATACAAGCGGCGAAGTGGAAGATTATACGGTGAATATAGAGTGATGGGGCGAGAAACAGTTCATAGTTGATAGTTCATAGTTTTTTTGCAATGTTTTGTAAATTACTGACTATCAGAGTTTTGATGTTCAATTTCTGCGTTTTTTACGCATATGCATAAAAAAAATCCTTTGGTCACGAACCAAAGGATTTTTTTACAAAGTAAGTTAGAGGAAGTCGTAGTTCTATTTTCAGCTTTTCACAATATTTGGGTATGTGATAAGACGGTTTTCAGTGCTTTTAAATAAGTAAATATCGGATTTCTTGTGAAATGAATATTTTTGAATTACTTACTTAAAAATATTAATACCTTCTAATTTGATGTTTTCTACTTTTGTAGGAGTAGAAATTTGCCGCTAAAATGAACCCTCCTCCTGCGAGAAATGCTCCGAGAGCAATCAGGAAAATAAGCATCTGATGTGGATTTTACAATTTTTAAAAAAATGATTTGATACTTGTTCCATAGTTCGATATTGAGACGGGAACTTAAAAACGAAGTCACAACTTTTATTTAAAATAAAAGCTCAACACCAAACTATATACTTTTATGAGGAAAACATAGAAGGAAGTCTTACAAAGATAGGTATTAACCCATAAAAACCAAATATTATGAATGTTTTTTTTTAATTATGTTAAAACTAATTTCGTATTAATTGAAAATGAACAATTTGTGGATAAGTAGCTCTGATGTAATTAAAATGTCATAATATGATGAAAAATGTTAAAATTATCAAGCCGGATTTCACCTTTTTTATGTCACAAAATCTCTATGTGATTTTCAGATTTTAGTAAGATGAATCAAAAATCATTCGAGTGTGTAAAATATTAGGAGCATTTTAATGTGTTTAAACATAATTCAAAATTGAAAACTGCCACAAAGACACGAAGACACAAAGTATAAATTGCTGATAAGCATGAAAATTCTTTGTGCCTTTGTGTCCTGTGGACTTTGGACATTTTGGAAATTAAGTAACTGGGAAATTCGGGTTTAAATCGTAAGTAATTGATTATCAATTAGTTTATTTTTATTGAAATTAAAAATATTTAATTAATTTAATTTCATAATTATTTGATAAAGAATGATTTAACTAATACCAAATTTCCTAATTCTCCAATGTCCAATGTCCAGTTGTGTCTTTGTGGCAAAATTAAAGATGTACAGTAGTATGTGTTTTGGCTTTTCATATCTGATTGCCCCTAATATTTTACACACTCAAATCATTCAATGGCATAAGCCTTCAATATTTCCAAATCCACGATAGATAAAGTTTTCTCATGTGTTGCTTTCAGACTGACCTTTGGCGCGTATCCTGCGTGGTGTGCTTCCAACCAACGTGAGGCGCACAAGCACCATTTGTCCCCCACATTTAAGCCCGGAAAATTGAACTGTGGGAAAGGCGTGGAGAGGTCGTTGCCGCGCGATTTGGTGTAGGTCAAAAATTCTTCTGTCATTATCGCACATACGGTATGCGTACCTGCGTCCATCCAATCGGTACGGCAGTAACCGTCTCTAAAATAACCGGTTAGCGGCTCAAAGCAGCAGCTTTCTAATTCGCCACCGAGTACGTTTTTGGTTTTTGTTTGAGTAGTTGTGCCGTTTGAATTGCTCATATGATAGGTATTTTGTTGGGCAAAAATCCCAAGGGAAATCAAAATTAATGCGAGTGGAAATAAGCTTTTCATGTTAGCCAAACAGTCGGTTTTCTTTTTTGTTGAATCGTTTTACTGGACTTTGGGCATTTTGGAAATCCGGTAACTGGGACTCTCTGTGGAAAAATGTCAAGTATCACGCCTGTTAGCAAGTCCAACACAGCAACAATATAGCTATTGTGTCCTTTTTTCAAAGCGATTTCGTCCATGGCTAAATGTGTCGCATCCTTCGAGTCAGAGTGATTGGCAATCTCTTGCGTACTGCTAGAGCATGTTTGGAAGACTTCATTGACGGTCTTCCAATCTAATTCTTCCTTACAAGCAATGCACTATTGCGTTTGGCGATTATATTGTAAGTATAAAACAGGTAAAAAGCTGCTGTGAGTTGGGTTTATCAAACAAAAATTAATATCTTTATTCGACTTATGAATACTTAACTTGAATAATATGTTGGATACATTTGCACCAAGTAAAAAACAACTACATCCTCGCCTCCAATTGGTCAAACCCTCCGCGACACTGCTTATCAATGAGCGTTCACAAGCACTTATAGATGCCGAAAAAGAGGTCTATCGTTTGGGTTTTGGGCAGTCACCCTTCCCTGTGCCTGCCTGTGTGCGCGAAGCCCTCCAAGCCAATGCACATCAAAAGGATTATCTGCCGGTGAAGGGTTTGGCTGCCTTGCGTGAGGCGGTTGCGGGATTTTATCGGCGTACATTGGATTTGAATGCTGTAGCCGCACAAGTGATGATTGGTCCGGGTTCTAAAGAGTTGATATTCAGCTTGCAAATGGTCTTGGATGCGGATTTGCTCTTGCCTTCGCCGAGTTGGGTATCGTATGAACCGCAAGCCAATTTGCTGGGTAGAAAAACGCATTGGATAGATACTCGCGAAGCCGACGGCTGGCGACTCAGGCCCGATGCACTCGACAGTATTTGCCAAAAAATCGCTAATCCCAACAAGCTACTCATTCTGAATTATCCGAATAATCCGACAGGTACGAGCTACTCCGAAAATGACTTGCGTGGACTCGCGGAAGTCTTGCGACGACATGGAGTCATCGTCTTGGCAGATGAGATATATGGCGAAGTCTCGCATACGCAGGCGCATAGCTCACTCGCACAGGTATATGCGGAAGCTACGATTGTGAGTGGCGGATTGAGTAAATGGTGTGGCGCAGGTGGTTGGCGATTGGGAGTCTTTCTATTTCCGCAGGAATTGATGCACATTCAGGATGCTATGGCAACGGTGGCAAGCGAAACATTTAGCGCAGTAGCCGCACCAATTCAGTACGCAGCTATCACCGCATTCGATGGGAATGATGAGATTGAAAAGTATCTGAAAGGCTCGAATCAGATTTTACATTGGATAGGAAATTATGTATATAAAAACCTAATTGCCAATAAAATAACCATGTCTGCACCCGAAGGCGGTTTTTATCTCTTTCCGAATTTTAATGCGTATAAAAATATTTTTCAACAAAAAAACATACACGATAGCGAGGCGATGTGTGCATACATTCTCGCAGAAACGGGTGTTGCGCTACTGCCCGGCACTGCTTTTGGCAGACCCGCCGAGGAACTAACCGCAAGGCTTTCTTACGTGGATTTTGATGGCGCATTTGCCCTTGAAAATTACGAAAAATATGATTCGGAAGATGAATTTGTGGCGGCTTGTTGTCCTAAGATTAAAGCAGGAATTGAACGGCTTGTTTTTGAATTGCAATTGCAATGAAAATGAAAATATCAATGAAAATATCAAGTTGAAAAATTTCGTTATTTGTGGGGGCAAGTTGTAAAAGTGCTTGTGGTATGTGTGCAATATATTTTCGGTTTTTTTATTTTTTTAAAAATAAAAAAACACACATCCTACCCGTCAACCGTCAACCATCCACCGTCCACCGTCTCAGTGCATCCGGTCGCCACGGAGTTCGAGATTTTCCATGATTTCTGCTTCGTGGGCGAGGTATTCTTTCCAACGTTTTTTAACGGCTTCTTCGCCGCTATATTTTTTTGCCAAATCAATAAAGAGGCGATAATGTCCTGCTTCGGCAATCATAAATTTGTGGTAAAATTGCTTCAAATCATCGTCTGCGATATGCAGCGAGAGCAAACGAAAACGCTCACAACTCCGCGCTTCAATTAAGGCACAAATCAATAGATGTTCGAGTAGGCGTTCTTCCCGGCTACCGCCTTTCTTCTTGAATTTCAGTAATTCATTTACGTATTCATCTTTGCGTTGTCTGCCGAGATCTAGTTGGCGTTTGTCGAGTTCGGCGAGTACCATTCGGAAGTGTCCCCATTCTTCGGTGACGATAGGGGCGAGTTCGCGCACGAGTTCATCTTTATCAGGAAACAATTGAATGAGTGAGATACAACTCGTCGCTGCTTTTTGCTCGCAATAAGCATGGTCGGTCAGTATATCTTCAAGGCTTTTTTCAGCCAAATTTACCCATCGCGGGTCAGTTGGTAGCTGCAATCCCAGCATAGTGCTTAAATGCTTAAATGCGATAATGCTACAATATAAGTGAGTGTCCTGATAGCATCGGGATGAATGAGTGAATGAGTGAATATTTTAATGTACAAATGCAATAATAACATTATACATTTGCACATTTCAGCATTATCGCATTAATATTCACTCATTCAAAATTCGCTCATTCACTCATTAATTATCTCTCGCTGCGTCGATACATTGAAATTGATTAATCAGGAAGTCGAGTTCGTTGACTTCGTAATCTTCGTAGCCCGTACCCCAAACCATGCGGACGGTGCTGATTTCGGTCTTGCGAAGTTCTTTTTCTTCACGCGGATTAATGAGAAAGATTGAAGAAAATTCGGTCTTGCCTGTGCTTCTGTTGACCCTGCCCGAATCGGATTGTTCGGCGAGTAAAGTGATGGTTTCGCCATCAATGAGTTGGAGAATCATTTGAGCATTTGTACTAATCGAACCGTACTCATAACGCGCCTGCGGAGAGTCAATTTCATACTTGATACCCAAAGCGATAATTCCCTGAATATCAATCAATCCGCCATGACAAATAAGATAATCTTCTCCCTGCATATACTCTTTCAAAACATCGGATGTATAGCTGAAAAAGAAACGATGCGCCAAGCCGCGCTTCACCTTCTGCGTAATCGGGTCAAACTCATTAAATTCAAAATCACACTCCTCCATAATCACTTCACTTGGTACATCTGATTTGCCACCAATACCCGGAAGTTTGATGCCGCCTTTTCTGTTTCTCCTTTTACGTTCTTTATCAAAGGCTTTTTCTACGGCAGTTTTAGTTTTTGATGTGTTGCTTGCTGCATCGTTGCTAGGTGGCGGCGGGGGCAAGATAGGTTCGGTGATGACTTCGGGGGCTTCTGAAGCACCTTCTGTTTTATTAGCTACTCCTACGGATTGTGCTTTTAGTCGCGGGTCTTCGCCGGTATTGCTGGTGCTAGGTATATCGGGTTTAGTTTCGTAGCCCGGCGGGTCTTCGTCGTACACAAGTCCCTCTGCGTTTGCTTTGCGCTCGGCTTCTATCTGTGCAGCAATGGCGGCAGCTTCTGCCTTTTCTTGCGCCCGTAGTGCGGCTTTTTCTTCGCGCTCTTTTGCTTTGGCAGCTTTGATTGCTTCGCGTTCTTGCTTTTTGGCGGCTTTGATTGCCGCTTCATTATCCGCATTAGGATTGTTAGCATTTGCCTGTGCAATGGCGGCAGCTTCTGCTTGTTGTTGCGCCCGTAGTACAGCTTTTTCTTCGCGCTCTTTTGCTTTGGCAGCTTTGAGTACTTCGCGTTCTTGCTTTTTGGCTGCTTTGGCGATTTCGGCATCGCGTTTTTGAGCAGCTTTGAGGGCAGATTCGTCATTCACCGTACTCCTCACATCTTCTTGCGCCTTAGCAACTTTATCTCTCAAAGCCTTTCTTTCGGCATCTTGCTCTGCTTTCAGCCGATTGGCTTCGGCTTTTTGCTCTGCTCGCAGCAAGGCTTCTGCTTCGCGTTGTTTCTTTCTTTCTTGTGCCAAGCGTTCTGCTTCTATTTTTCTTGCAGCTTTCAATTTATCTGCTTCGGCTTTCTGCTTCGATTGTTCTTTTTGCGCGATAGCATCTTGCTTTGCTTTCTCGACAGCTTCCAACTCGCGTTGTCTTTTCTTTTCAAGTGCAATTTTATGTGCTGCTGCTTTCTTCTCTGCTTTTTGCTTTTTCTTTATGGCATCCAATTTTGCTTTTTCTTCAGCCTTTATCTTAGCAATTGCTTCTTTATTGGCTTTCTCCTGCTGCTTTTTTACAGCGTTTCTTTCTGCGTCGGCTTTGCGTGCGATTTTGGCTTCTTCTGCATCTTTGATGCGTTGAACTTCTTTCCGAATCCGCTCGCGCTTTTGATGCAGTTCAGATACCCGTTTTTGCATATCGTCCGGCAAAGTATCTGTTTTGGAAAATTCCGAACTCCGAACTCCGGATTCCAATAGATTCGTAGCTGAATTGGAATTTTCAGATTGTTCGGGCTTGATGTTAAATGACATCAGACTAGCCGCGAAAATAACGAGGCTGATGATAAATAAGAGCTTTTTAGAACTCATTAGAAATGTTTTTAGTAAACTTGTGGCTCGTTTCAAATCACCGGATTTGAACGAGTGATTGTATCGGAAACTTTTCACAAGTGTGCTGTAATGATTGCTTGAGTGAATATTCGATGTTTGATTGTTGAATGAAAACTCGGTAATGACTGCTTTAAAATTATTTTTGCAAATCATTTAACTGAAAACAAAAATAAGTTATAATTTATTAAAATATATTTTATGTATAAAAAATAATTTAAAATATAATTATTTCAAGCAATTTCCTTTTTAATTATCCAACAATCCATCAAAGCAACTATCTTTACAGCGCATGATTTTGTTTCAAATTCAAATATCAAATAAAAATTGTAAAAATATCAGAAAACAAATTTTATGTTTGTTTTTATAAAAAATATTCACGTATATTTCGTGTAATTCAGAATTTTATATTCATTCATTCAAAATTAAGACGTATTTATTTGATAATTTAAACCGTAAAATTACATAAAAAAAGTTTAAAATTGTTAATTGTGATGCCCTATTAACATAACAATATGTATGTCAGGTAGAAAATTGAAATTAGAAATAATAATTAATGAAATTATTTTTTTGTAAAAAGTTTAAAATCAATAAATTAATTATTAAAATCTTACTTTAATTATTAATCACAAATTCTGCATTTTCAATTTGACAAAAAACAATTTACGTAGAGTATGAAAAAACTATTCCAATTTGTGCTTAGTCATCTAAGTTTCTCAATAATTGCTAATTATCATGTCACAAAATTGTATAATTTTGAGAGCGTTAATAGCTATCAGACATGGACTATCAACTATCGCTTAATCGTTCAATTTTTATTCGTCGGAATTTTTATGATTTCCTGTGGAGAGGGAACGAGTCAAGAACAAACGGGGGAAAACAATATGGAGACCGAAGAAGTGACTTACGAATATCCTAATGTTCGAAAAGACAGCACTGTGCTTGAGGAGTATTTCGGAGTGAAAGTAGCAGACCCTTACCGCTGGTTGGAGGATGCCAAGAGTGGTGAAACTAAATCTTGGGTGAGAAAACAAAATGATCTAACATTCGGCTATTTGGATGATATACCTTTCAGAGATGATGTCTTGGAACGCTTGACGGAAGTATGGAATTTTGAACGATTCGAAACGCCGTTTAAGGAAAATGATAAATATTATTTTTTTAAAAATGATGGCTTGCAAAATCATGCAGTCATGTATGTACAAGACGATTTGGAAGCAGAGCCAACAGTCGTACTTGACCCAAACAAGTTTTCGTCTGATGGTACGATGAAACTTGGAGGTTACAGTTTTTCGAAAGATGGTCGATACCTCGCTTACAGCACCTCGGAAGGTGGTTCGGATTGGCGCACCATTCGTGTGAAAGACTTGGAAACCGGAAATACCTTGAGTGATAAATTGGAGTGGGTCAAATTTTCGGGAATGTCTTGGAGGGATGACGGGTTTTATTACAGTCGATACAAAGCACCGGCAGATGGCAACAAACTTTCAGCAAAAAACGAATTTCAGCAAGTTTATTATCACAAAGTCGGTACTTCGCAAGCCGATGACGAATTGGTGTTTATTGATCGTACTGACCCCAATTTGGGAGTTGGTGCGGGAACAACGGAAGATGAACGTTTTCTTATTTTATCGACTTCAAAAACAACAAGCGGCAATGCACTCTATTTTAAAGATTTAAATAAAAATCAAGAAGATTTTACGCCTATCGTTGAGACTTTTGACAATGACTTTTGGGTATTGGATAATTCTGGTGATAAACTTATCGTTTTGACCAATCATGAGGCACCCAATATGCGTGTTATCACGATTGATACCAAGCGTCCGGCAGAAAGCAATTGGCGCGACATCATTCCTGAAGCCAAAGAAAAATTGAATGGTGTGGATTTGGTTGGCGGTAAATTTTTTGCGACCTATCTCAAAGACGCACAAAGCCAAGTCAAGATTTTTTCGGAAAATGGTAGGGCAGAAGGCGAGCTGGATTTACCCGGCATCGGCACGGTCGGTGGTTTTAGCGGCAAGCGTGACGACAATCTCGCTTTCTACAATTTCACTTCTTTCAAACAACCCAATACCATATATACATACGATATCGAAGCAGGACAGTCGGAGGTCTTCAAAGCTCCAAAAGTGGACTTTAATGCTGATGATTATGTAACCGAACAGGTATTTTATGAGAGTTATGATGGTACGAAAGTTCCGATGTTTGTCACACACAAAAAAGGTATAGAAAAGAATGGCAGTAATCCGACCTTGCTCTATGGTTACGGCGGCTTCAATATTAGTTATTTGCCTGAATTTGCCATCGAACAGACAGTGTTTTTGGAGAATGGTGGTATCTATGCTGTTGCCAATATTCGTGGTGGAGGTGAGTATGGCAAAAAATGGCACAAAGCCGGCACAAAACTCCAAAAACAAAACGTATTCAATGACTTTATCAGTGCAGCCGAGTTTTTGATTAGTGAAGACTATACTTCGCCGGACAAATTGGCTATTCGCGGACGCTCTAATGGTGGTTTGCTCGTAGGTGCTTGTCTTACCCAACGACCTGAATTGTTCAAAGTGGCACTTCCGGCAGTGGGTGTGATGGATATGTTGCGTTATCATACCTTTCCACCCGGCGATAAATGGACAACCGATTATGGCTCAAGAGATGAAAGTGAAGAGCAGTTTCGTTATTTGCTCAGTTATTCGCCTGTACACAATGTCAAGCCCGGTACAGCGTATCCTGCTACGCTTGTCACTACAGACGTAAATGATGACCGAGTGGTACCTGCTCATTCGTACAAGTTTGCCTCTGCCCTTCAAGATGGACATGCAGGCGAAAATCCAATACTCATTCGTGTCATGAAAGGCGCAGGACATCGTGCTGCCAGTACCGAACAAGAAATCGAAGAATGGGCAGATGTGATGAG
>CALCMV010000241.1 GCA_937967535.1 uncultured Saprospiraceae bacterium | reverse complement strand
CCATCCAAACGATGCAAAGCGGCTCAACATCGAAGACGGAAAGCCCGTAAAAGTCACTTCATCCACCGGAAGCGTGACGATAGAAGCCGCCCTCAGCGACGAAATGATGGAAGGCGTGGTGAGTATTCCGCAAGGCTGGGGCAGCAGAAAACGGACGGGTATGAGTGTAGCTGCATCTTATGGCGGTGTTTCGATAAATGACTTGACAGAAGAAAAACGGGTGGATGTATTGACGGGAAATTCCGCTTTGAATGGGGTGGCTGTGCGTGTGGAACGGGTAATGAATGGAGCATAAATTAAATTTCTTTCACTAAATAAAAAAAGCCCACGCCAAAGGCGCGGGCTTTTTTTATTCACAAATTTAAGTTCAATTACTCGAACTATGTTATTGTCTTATTATTATTCAGCTTGCTTTGCACCGAATACACGGCTGTACGTCAATGCCAATGTCTCTGTAAACATGATACCACGTTTTGTGCCTCGGTAGCCGAAGACACCATTGACCTCTCTCCAATCAGAAGAAACCGGCTTAGTAAAATCGTAGTAAGCACCCGTTTTGAGTGTAACACCGATACCTTTGAAGATATTGAAAGTGGTCGTTGTCAACCAGTCAACAGTCGGGAGATTTCTCTCTGCACCCGCACCATTGAGGTAATCATAGTACACATTAAGCTCGGATCCGAAAGATACGCGGTCTTCGAGGAAAGTATTGTTGTATTTAGCTCT
The DNA here is from genome assembly GCA_937967535.1 of uncultured Saprospiraceae bacterium. GTDB lineage: Bacteria > Bacteroidota > Bacteroidia > Chitinophagales > Saprospiraceae > JAHDEO01. The sequence goes on along the minus strand of CALCMV010000241.1, from coordinate 5,038 downwards.
TCCCAAAGCACCCAATGCACGAGTGGTATTTTCAAAACTTGTAACTTCAAACTGACCGTCTGCATTGAGTGCTGCGGTCTGCGGGTTGCCGTTGAGTGAGCCTAAGTACTCCTGTGTACCATCGTCATTTACATTGATAGCACCAATTTGTGCGATGTCATCATTTGCAACCACAACAAGTTTGAGTGCTGCGGGAGAGAAGAAAAATGAGAAGTTGGTGTTTGGTTTCCAATCAATACCCGGAGAAAGTGTAATGGTTGCAGGAGCAAACAAGTTGGAAAGCAAATCTTGGTTATTAAGATTCGCAAATCCAGCGCGAAGTCCTTGGTCTACACCGTCAAATTGGTTGAGGTAGTTGCCCAAGTGAGTTGCCAATAATTGGCTGACAAACCCAAAATCTAATGCAGCATACCATCTTTCGTCGGTCGTAATAGCATATCCCGGACGAGAGTTGAGGCGCAATTCATCCAATGATTTTTGGAAAGGCAAGTTGCCTGTATTTCTTCCTAAGCGTTGGAAGTTCAACTGAAGCGAACCGGCATTGTCCCATAGGAAACGTCCGGCTTTGTAGGTTGCTTGTAGGTTGCCCAAACCACCGAATTTGAAGCTGTTGTCACCGGCACCGGCGCGTGGTTGCCATACGGCAGCTTGGTCAAGGGTAAGACCGAAGCCTGTACCGACAGTCCAGCCTTCGGCGAAGCCTTTGAGTGCTTCTCTGTCTTTAAGTTTTTCTGCTTCTTTTACATCTTGTGCAAAAATAGTTGTTGCTGTAAAAACAATTGCAAGTAGAGCAAATAGGATTTTTTTCATGTCTGAAACGTTTAGTTTAGTTGTTTGAGAACGACAGTAGAGGTCTTTAACTGTCAAAGTGTGTCTGATACTTTTTTGAAAATTTTGAACGAGCGGATCTTATCCTGATACCTACAAATGGGTATGGGATGAATGGGACAAAATCATTATTATTTTATAAAAATAAAATTATTATTCAAAATTATAACATAGTTTTAATGACCTCATTGTTCATTTCCCAAGTGTAAAATTTAAATGAAAATTAATTTTTATATAATGGAGTGGGACAAAATAAAACACACCTAAACAAGCTGTCAGGCTTGTGTTAGGTGTGCTATAGTGTTAATATATATTTTGTACGCGAAAGGGTGTGTTGAATGTTGCTTAGAATTTCTCTACGCTACTAGCTGATAACTGACCGAGAGGAATGACCACTCTTGTGTTGTTTTCAGATTGAAGTGTCAATGAAGTAGCGTCCATATCAACAACTTGTCCTTTAGTATCGTTGACTCTGATAACGTCACCTTTCTGAAACTTGTTACGTCCGTAAAGACCACCCAAAAGGTTTGCCATTACATCGCGTGAAGCGAAACCGTAACCGATAGCGAAAGCCAATACAGCACCACCAAGAATCATCGTAAGGTTGTTGTTGAGGAAACTCATATCAATACCCGCCTGACCTAAAGCAGATAAAGCGATATTGATGAACAAGAAGTAGAATACGATATTTGAAATAAGACCACTTCCTGATACGCCCATTGAGTCAAGAGCAGTTTTGAGAATATCTTTGATAAAGTTGGCAAACCAAAGGCCAATAGCCAAGATAACCGCAGCTACCAATAACTTGGGAATGTAAGCGACCAATTGGTTGATTAGTGTAGAGATTTCTTCTACGCCCAAAGCACTTGCAGAAGCAATTACGAATGCCAAGAAAACCATGTAGTAAACAACTTTACTGATGATAGCACTTGGAACGATATTGAGACCTGATTTGCTCACCAATTCAATATCTTGTAATTTGTCCGCCAATGTATCAACTTTAGCCATTTGAAGAGCTTTGCGGATGATACGAGCTATAATTTTGGCGATGAAGTAACCTACTAAGAGTAGAACAAGCGCACCAATAATACCCGGAAGCGCATTTCCAAATGCACTGAACGTTTGGGTAAGTGCATTCTGAGTAATTTCAATAAAATTCATCTTTCTTTCGTTTTAAATTTTGTAAAATGTATATGGTTTGAATTAGATAATTCTTCAAATAAAATCTACATATATTGTAGTCTCCCTAAATTTCATGCTTTTGACGACTTGTTTGTTTTCAAGTCACAAAGGCTTATGAAAAAAATATTATATCTGATAAATTGAAAGGGGAGCAATGTAAGATGATGAGTCAAAAGTCATATCTTCTTATTCATCTATTATATCACCTGATAGCATACCGACAAAGACAGCAGGAACTTTTCCCAGGTAAAGTACTGCGATATTGGCAATAAATTTAAGGAAAGTTAAATCTTCCCTTACATTTTCTTCTATTTTTTCAGGAGCAGCTACAATCTCTTCTACTCCTTCTATCGGGCTTCTCTCGTCCATATCTACTGTTTGTATTTGCCTTAATTTGACAGAGTATAATCTATCAAAGAAAACTGTGTATTTTGATGGTATGAGTTAGTGTTAAAAATGTATTTAGGTTGAGACGTTACTATTATGAAGTGGTAACATATTTTATATGAAAAAACGCCTAATGTAGCCGTTTTTTTGCTAAAGAGTACAAAAGATAGGCTAAGTCTTAGTGTTGCTTAGACGCATTAAAGTGCTTTTTATCGTGTCACAAATTTAGGGAAGAAAATTAAATAAATTAGAGCAAGATGCGAATTATTTTTTATCCGCCGAATTATTTTTGCCACATGCTCTTACATCAACCATAATAAGAGTATAAGAGAAACCATCGTTTCATTAAAACTTTCATTGTACAGTTTTCGCACTTTATTTTTGGCGCGTTTGAGTTTCATCTTGATGGCACTTTCTGATTTTTTGAAAGCCGCACTAATATCTTTGATAGACAAATCTTCCCGATATTTCATCAGCAAGACCATTTTATCATCTTCCGGTATTTTGTCGAGTATATAAGCCAATCTTTCAATTTCCATCTCAAGTATTTCCTTATCATCTACTTCCTCATCTACCGGGTCTTTCTCATTCTCGTCGTCTGTCAGAATGGTTTTTTCCTTTTTCTTACGACGCAAAGAGTCAATACAATAATTGTATGTAATAGAATATACCCAAGTCGAAAATCTTGATTTTTTATTGAATTTGGAGAGATTCAGGAATATTTTTAGGAAAATATCTTGTGCAGCATCCTGTGCCGCTGCCTCATTTTTAAGCAAAGAAAGGCACTTGCTATATACTTTGTCAGAATATCTGCCATACAATTCACCGAAATGTTCAGGGCTTTGAGTTGCCAAGAACAAGTCAATCAATTCGTCGTCAGGTATTTTTTTCTTTAGCTCTGTTTTGCCCAAAATTGCTTGTTTTGAATTCGTTTTCGATGCGATAGTGGGGCAATTATTCTTTGATTGAGAGGTCTTGATTTTAGATTAAAAATTAATCATTGCCTCTAAAATCACCAAATTAAAAACCACCCATCTAATCACCCGTATTAGACGATTTTTTTTCTAAATAGTTACGTAAAGGCTATTTTAGAAGTAAAAAAATATCTAATAAAAGATAAAGTTAAGCCTTTATTTGAATTTTACATACTAAAAAATATCTTTTTTAAAATTTACTAAACATTTTTTAATTATTTGATAATTAGAATATTATCCTGTTACGAGTTATGAGTTTTCAAATATCGTGAATAAAAACACATTAATTAAAATAAAATACACGATTTTTTTTCATTTATGCCCATTCTCGTAACTTGATAACTCAATTCAAATGTTAAATTTTTTAAAACATGGTAGTGTGTATTGCATAGTACTATGTTTTTACTTATATTTGTAATATGAAAATTGAAAATGCAAAAATACAGATGCGAAAAGGGGTGTTGGAACTGTGCATACTTTCTATCATAGCAGAGAAGGAAGCCTATCCTTCCGATATTATTGAGCGTTTGGATAAATCTAAACTTTCAGTGGTGCAAGGAACGATTTATCCACTGCTGATGCGCCTCAAAAATGCAGGTATCCTCAACTATACATGGAAAGAATCTCGCACCGGACCGCCCCGCAAATACTATCACCTCACAGATGAGGGTGCAGTATTTCTTGGTGAACTTTCGCAAACTTGGAACAGCCTCGTACATGCCGTAGATGAATCAACAAAACACTTGACACAAGGAACTTGAGACGAAAGACGGACGATTTTTTTTGGGGAAAATTCAGGAATTTTCTCTACTTTAAACTTGGAACTTTCCCGACAACTGCGCGGGATAAACTTAAAACTAAAAATGAATAAAGTATTTAATATTAATCTCGGTGGTTATCCTTTCGTGATTGACCACGATGCTTTCGATGAACTCGAAAAATATCTCACTAGCCTGAAAAATTATTTTAAAGCAGACGAAGGGCGCGACGAAATCGTATCTGATATAGAGGCACGCGTTGCCGAATTGTTTAAAGATAAACTCAAACGCCGCAAGATTGTCTCCCTCAAAGATGTCAATGAAGTGATTGATACGATGGGCAAACCGGAACAATTTGAAGATGAAAAGCACGCAAATTCAGGTAATTATGCAGCCAACAAATTTGATATACGTACAGGCAAACGACTGTATCGTGACCCGGAGAGCAAGATTTTGGCAGGCGTGTGTTCGGGCTTGAGTGCTTACTTGGGCATCGAAGACCCGATTTGGATGCGATTGGTATTTGCTGTGGCTGTTTTTGGCTTTGGCTTTAGTGTAATACCTTATATTATACTGTGGGCAGTCGTTCCCGAAGCAAAAACTTCAGGCGACAAACTTGCCATGCGTGGCGAAGCTGCCAATGTGACCAATATTGCCAATTTTATTCAGGAAAATATGCAGCATTTAGGCAAAAAAATTACCGAATTTAGCAAAGAATTTAAGTAAGGAGTAGCCTGCATAAAGTTTAAGTTTAAATTTAAGTTTAAGTTGAGTGTGACACACATTAGTGGACTTATAATATGAAATCAGAAAAAGCCAAGATTAGCATGAGCTTCCGTAATGACTGCTTTAGCTGTCAAGTGGGCATCGATTTGTCACAAAGCAATGATTTTTAAGTAATTGAATATT
>CALCMV010000240.1 GCA_937967535.1 uncultured Saprospiraceae bacterium | reverse complement strand
TTGTTATTTCGTTCATTTTAATTAAATTTATTGATTATGCGATTGCAGTCTTTCATCCGAAAGCTGCGTTGAATTACAGCCGTGCGTTTCTCCTGCTATGAGAACGCACGGCGTTTTTTATGGGTGATTTGGCTTTCCGGTATGATACATAAGGTGCAACGATGCACGTATGCGTACAGATGCACGAGCTTCTTTTCATAGGCAATTGAATTTTAGAAAGTGAAAAAATAATACTGTCAGGCATAGACAATACTATATTGTTGAGATGACAACAAATTAAAGATAAATGTAATTTGTGGGGGGGGGGTAGAAAGAGCCATGTTTTTTATTTTTAATGGTGAAATGAATCGTTGGATGTGTGGATTGTTCTATTTCATTATCAAATGTATAGAATATTTTGGAATTTTTCAAATTTCTATGTCACAAAAGACTTTTATTTGATAAAAAGCCCATATCTGCTATTATATTTTTACAAACTCTTCCTGTTTTTTTGTATATTGTCAAAACGTTTTACAAAATCCGTTTCCTATGCGTTTAGCGAATTTAGACAATGAGGTATTTTTTAAAAAGGTATTCACCGACAAGCAAGTATTTCGTGCTTTTGTCAAAGATGTGGCAGACGTAGATGTTCAAAATCCAAAAATTGAAACGGAAAAACAATTAGACAGACCCGTAGCAGCGATACGCTTTAAGTTGGATATATTCGCAGAAAGTGAAGACCATCGGGTACTTGTCGAAATTCAACGGATAGATTATGATTACAGTTTTGACCGTTTTTTGCATTACTTTTTAGCGGCTTCGGTTGATTTGCAGAGAAGTTCGTCAGATTATGCTTTCAAACAAGATGTCTATACCATTATCGTACTGACTGCCCCGTATATTGTCAAAGATAAAACAGGAAAACTGATACAAGATGAAGTCCTGATTTCTGATTTTAACCCCCGAACACTCAATAATCAGATGCGCGATATTTATCCGCACAAACTCATTTTTCTGAATCCAAATCACCCCGACGATACCACGCCGCAAAATATAAGAGATTGGCTACAACTGATTTCGGAAAGTATAAAAAATCCCGACAATCCCACTATCAATTTATCCAATCCTAATATCAAAAGAGCTGCCGACATCGCTAATTTGGATAATATACCGGGTAGTGTTTTGGGCGAAGCAAAAATCGCAGAAGCCAGAAAAAAAACCAAAGTGATTTATGAAGATATTGGAAGAGAAGAAAGAGAAAAAGAAGCTATTATAGGTTTTGATAGAATAGGTTTGGAAAAAGAAAAAATCGCAGAGGCTTTGGAAATCCCTATCGAAAAAGTTGAAAATGTATTGAATGAACATAAAAAAGAACAACAATAAAATTGCCTGCAAATGGTGTATTCGACCTCATACCAAAAATGGCAGACACTCCAAAAAGCATCTGCCATTATATTTTATAAAAAAACTGCGTAATTCGTAAAAATCGCGTTCTACTATTTCACTGCAAATTTACGAGAAACCGTCAAGCCATCAATTGTAAAAGTAGCAAAATAAGTACCTGATACTAAGTGATTTACAGTCATTTGGTGGATATAATCACCGGAAATATTCTGCAAATTAGCGGTATCAACTATCTTCCCGTTTATATCATAAATTTCAATTAAAATATCATTCGCATTATCCAATGACAAATCAAAATTAATGGATTCCACAGCCGGATTCGGGAAGGCTTTCGCTGCAAAACCTTCAATTTCTACCACCGCATCAATACCTATGAGCAGACATTCTACCCATCGTGCCTCAAATTCCTGCCAAAACTGATTCGCAATCGTCTCACTATGAATGATGAGTGTATTTTCGTCGTTGCGGTTTTCGGCACTTGCCGACCAATTGTGCGAACCCGTAATCACAAGCGGGTCGCTGTCGGGTGTATCGGCATCTATGATGCAGTATTTGTGGTGTACCGCACCGTCCACAGGTTGGTCAGCAACATTGACACCATTACTTTCGAGGAAGGTAAATTCCGTTCCCGTATCTCCCGAATTTTCGATGATGCCGCGTACATCTATGCCCTCATTATGTTTATCCAAAATCGCTGTACCCAAATCATTAAAAGTGAAAGTCAGCAGTGCAAAATCAATCATAGAATCAGCCGAGCGTATGGCTTCTTCCATCCTGAAAGACACATTATCCGAAGGCGAAAAATACAATTCGACCATCGTCCCGTTGATATTGAATAAGTGCGGCGTGTTGTCCGCTTTTTGGTCGCCTGCTACCGAACCGAAAACGCCGGGCTGTGGACCTGAACCTCCCCACATTTCCTCAAATTCGAGTTGGTATGCGCGTGCAAGTGCTTGGTCCTGAATGATAACGACATTATTAAAATCGCCACCTATATTATTGTTCGTCCAATTGGTAGAGCCTGTAATGATACGGGCATCCTGCGGTGAATCTACGTCAATCACCAAAAATTTATTGTGCATCAATCGGCTGAAATCATTATCCGGCTGCACCTTAAATAAAGGGAAGGGCGGCGAAGGATTGCTCGTACCCGAATTGAACTCATCCAAATCCGTCAGGTAGCGCACCTGTACACCACGCTCATGTGCTGCGGTGAGTTCAGCAGTCAGGTCGTTGCGATTATTATTGTACATGGCTATGTCAATCGAAGTCTGTGCCGCTTCGATTTGGTCTTTGAAAAATTGGAGCAATTCCGAACCACTTAGCTCATTGGCAGTCGTGCCGGAAGCGACAGTATTATTAATGCAGCCATTAAAATACACCTCAATCGTACCCGACGAAGTAGATGCCGTACTATATACTCTTACAGGTGTTTCGAGCGAAAGTCCATCCGATTCGGACACGATTTGAGCATAGTAAAAGGTAGCTGCTTCGAGTCCCGTAAAGGTGTGCGTACCTAGGGCAGCATTACCTACGGCGATTTCGCCGAGTTCCAAATCCGGTGTCAATCCGTAGCGAATAATATGGTCAACAGCAGCACTCGTTTCCCATGTAAGTGTAAAGCTATTTTGCGTAATATCGCTCTGCTCCGGCAATGCGGTAATCGTAAATGCACCCGAACTTTCAAAATCATCCATGCCACGCGGCAACAACTGATAGACATCATCAAAAACAGAAACAATACCCGTCATATTAATCGCCCCAAGCGGAATAATCGTACCGACCAAAGGGTGATTGGTACGTAGAAAAATAATACTTGATTCGCCGTTGGTATCCGTAAATTCATGTGTGCCGACTCCAAAAATATCGCCTGCATCTGTAAAGGTAACATCCTGAACCGTAGCGAGTTGTGCCTCTATATCGCCATTAAGACCATTCGGCGTGACAATGTGCGGTACAGGCATCGGATTGCCCGAAGAATTGACCGTAGCATTCGATACATCCGTCACTTGAATCAAGGTACGAAACTCGCCCATGACCCCCGAAACGGTAATTTCTTCTCCCTGAATCCAATCGTCCGTAAAGTCAAAATCAAAGACAGGCATTCCACCCGTATCATCTTGTAAATAACGAATCGTACCAATCGAAGAACCATTGATAACGACCCCCGTAACGGTTACAGCTTGTCCCTGTTCAAAGGTACGCGCTTCTGCAATATTCGCTTGCGCGAAAATAGTATTTGAGATAAATAATGCTATAAAAAGCAGTAAAATATTTTTCATATTGTATGGTAATGAGTGGATGAGTGAATTTTGAATGAGTGAATAATTAATGCTACAATGCTGAAATGCTATAATGCTACAATGTTTAATGAATGAATGATTTTAATGCTGCAATGTTTAATGAATGATTAATGCGATAATGTTTTTGATTTTTTTAGGTAAAAATGAAAAATAGAGTATTTTTTATGCAATTAAAAATTATTAATCAAATGATTATAAAATTATTTTTATTTAATAAAATAATTATAAATTACTCTTATCACATAAATTATAAATTATTCATTCATTAAACATTTATAGCATTGTAGCATTTCAGCATTGTAGCATTATTAATCAAAAAGAAACTTGAATAGAAGTATTAAAACGTCTGCCTTGTCCGAAAAATACGGCGGCAGATTTTGCGTCGAAATCTGTAAAACCTGAATTGCGGTCATTATTCGTACCATCGCTGATATAAGTGGCATCGAACAGATTCAAAATACTTAGGCGCAATGCGAGTCGTCGTTTTTTGTCAAATCTGAAATTGTATCCGGCGTGAAGGTCGGTCAGGAAATAATCGGGCATTTGCCATGACTCGCGTCCGCCGCTTTCGCCTACGAGGTCTTCGGGTTGGAAATTGGCGAAATTTCTACCAAAATATGTACCGCGCAACTTCGCATAAAGCCCCTTAATCGGCTCAATGCGTACCATGCCGCCGAGTTGGGTTTGTGCAGCGTCGCCTACATGCACACCTCGCGCATCGAAGGTCTGTTGAGTGCCATCCGGTTCGGTAATTGTACCTTCGGTATTCCACCGCCAATCACCAAGCGACACCAAGCCCTCGAAAGCCAGTTTTTGGTTGGGCTTGTAAGCAAAATCCAACTCTATGCCTTTATGTATCGCACCGATACCACTGACATTGAGCAAGATAAGTTCCTCACTATCAAGGTCGAGGCGGGTAGGCGGATTGTCGAGTGGTCTGTTGTTCCAATGTGTAAAATAGCTATTCAGATTGGCAGAAAATTTTTCGCTGCGGAAGCTGTAACCCAATTCTACTGCACGAATCAACTCATTTTTGGCATTTTCATCTACGAAATATCTACCAAATTCGGCGGTTTCGCCTGTTGCAGTATTGACCACATTATTTCCGTAAATATTTCTTGTAATAATCAAATTATTATAACGGGTAGCCCGCGAAAGATAGCCCAAATTGGCAAATACGCGGTGATTGCGATTGATATTATAACCCGCACCCGTTTTGAAGGTAAAACTCGGTCTCCACCGCCAATCAATCCGTTGATTAGCTGCCGAAATAGAATCCACTGTGATGCCATTGGCAACTGCGGAAGCTACATCTGCCGGATTGGGTCGGTCAACGGTGTACATCACATTATTATACGTAATCGGCGCATCGTAAGAGACAAACAGGCTTTCGCCGTCCACATCTACTTTTTCGTGATACATAAAATCTTCGAGGGCATAACCCGTCATTGCAGTAGAAACATTGGCAAAAACCGACCATTTATCCTTATTATATTCTAACAAACCAAATAGACCACCCCAAGATACAAAACCCTCATAATCATTGAAATATCGGTCTCCTTCGCGCAGTTGTGTATTGCCCTCGCCTACGCGCACGAGGCGGTCTTCGCCGTCGAGGAAATAATCGCCGCCGAGTAGGTCGTGTACCGTCCGGTAGTGTTCGCCTTTATAATAGCGCAAATCCAAACCGCCGGAAAATGTAAGGGTTTCGCTGAGGGTGCGATTAAGGGTAGAAAGCGCACCAACCCAAAAGTGATTGTTGATAGATGCTCGCAAAATTCCCGAAGAAATCCTTTCGCCACCCGTAAAAATATTGGGTGTAGAATTGGCATCAAAAGTCTCCTGCAAACGGGGCTGACCATTGCTTGTACCAATACCCGTACCTGCTGCACCGCCGCCATTTCCGATAGAAACATAGACGACATTGGAGAGGGAAGTACGCTGATTGGGTGCCCAAAAATGGCGCAAGCTGTATTGTGGTTTGTGGTAAAAATTTTGGCGGGTGTTGAGTTGTTCTTTGTCTGAAAAAATGGTGTCACCATCGGCAGTAATTTCCCAACGTTGCAATTCGCCCAAAAAGGGATTATTTCTCAAACCATAATTATTATCAATTGTATCAATATTTACCCCAAGTCGGCTGGCAAAATCGGTATCAAAATGTTCAATCACCTGCCCGAAACTACGCTGCCCATGACGCTGCGGCGCACCAAATCCTTGTAGGCTAATGATATGATTTCCAATGGCTTTATCCACCCGAAGGTAATAAAAAAGAGCTTCTGTAAATGCACCATCTACCCAGCCATTACCTTGCTTGTACGAACCCGCTACGGAGAGTCCCCAACCTTTTTTGGTACGCCCGGTGGTGTAGCCGAATTTGGTTTGCAGGAAGCCGTTGTTGCCGATAGTTTGTTGGAGGCTGCCGCCGGGTTTGGCATCAATGCCTTTGGTCAAAATATTAATCGTGCCGCCTACGGATGGGATGGAAAGTTTGGATGCGCCGAGTCCGCGTTGTACCTGCATGGTTTTGGTGACGGCATCCAAGCCAAACCAATTGGACCAAAAAACCCAACCGTTTTCCATGTCATTGACCGGAATACCATCGAGCATGACCGCCACATTGCGCTGATTGAAACCGCGAATGGTGATACGTGCGTCGCCATCGCCTCCGCCCGCTTGTGTGGCATAAGTACCGGGCGTAGAATTGAGTAGCATCGGGATGTCTTGCGAGGCAAGTTCTTCTTGTATTTTGACCGTTGGAATATTGGAAAATGCCACCGGAGTACGGCGGTCTATGGCAATATCTGCCGTTATGACAACCTCTTTGAGTACTTCGGATGATTCGCCCATCGCAATGTCGTGACGCAGAGGCGCACCCGCGATAGTGACGGTTTCCACGCGGTCTTCAAAACCGATGTATGAATATTTAACTTGATGCGTACCTGATGGTAATTCAAGTTGATATTGACCATTGAAGTCTGTCGTGACTCCTTTTTCACCTACATAAATGGTGACACCGATGAGTGGTTCGAGTAAATCGCTGTCTGTCACTGTGCCACTCAAGGTGTAGTTTTGAGCCTGTACATTTAAGGCGAAAAGGGGCAATATAAAGACGAATATATATTTGTACATAGTTTGGTAATTGGTTTGTTGGGTTTATTTGGTTTGGTTGTATTCTTTTTAGGCTGAGAATTATCGGACTTTGGATATTGGGAAATTCGGAAACCGGGAAATTAGGTAATAATCAATAAATGTATTATTTGAATTTTGAATGAAAAATATTTACTTTATTAGTTAATAATTACCAGTAAAAAACAAAGTAAAATTTAAATTAATTTACCATTCAAAATTCATAATTCAAAATTTGGCGAAGACATTTCCATAAGTGATTATTTTTTTATTTTAATTAAAATTAAGTATATGTAAATTTATTTTTTGTGAAAATATTATTTAAAATTTTTATTTATAAAAATTAACAAAAAATAGTATTTAATTAGCATAAAACAAAAAACACATTATTTGTGCAATGGCTTTTTCATAAAACGTGTTTTCCACCCCCCAACCCCCTCCAAAGGGGGAGATAAAACTCTGGAAATCAGTAGACTCTCCCCCTTTGGAGGGGG
>CALCMV010000239.1 GCA_937967535.1 uncultured Saprospiraceae bacterium | reverse complement strand
TGTTGTATAAAGATGTTGAATGAGCGAATTTAGTCATTGCTAATTTTGAATTTTGAATGAAAAAATATTTAATTTATTAATTATTAATTATCAGTAAAAAAAACAAAGTGAAATTTAAATTTATTTGTGATTCAAAATTTAAAATTGGCGAATACTACAAATTTTAATAAAATTACTTTTTACATTAAAACAAAATACAATTTGATATTATCAAGTTTATTGATTTATTAAGACATTATTACATTTCAAATTTACTCATTTATTCATTTACTCATCTTTTGCCAAAAACGCACAAGACCCACTAATGATGGGCTAGGGGCAACGCTAACTTTTTAGCTCAAGTTGAATATGTAGCCCCCAAAATCAGAGCTAGGAGAGTTGTCAGACGAATTCTTTTGTAAAAGCGAAGACGTTATCAAATATTCGGTGCCTTCTAAAACAGCATTCGTCTGACAACTAAACCACCTAAAAAACTTAGGGGCTACTTACCTCCATTCAACAATCTCCGAATGGGTGCAAGGTAAGTGTCTATATTCAATACTTTCGAGTCGCGCATTGCCTGTCGTGTCAAAATCAGACCAAGCGGCGTAAGGACGATACAAGGCAACCACATACCTACCCAAGCCTTGATAGCGAGAATTTTTGCTGATTTTTCGCCCATAATCATCATCATAATAAAAGCAACAAAAAAGAAAATAGAGACGAGTAGGGGCCAGCCAAAACCACCTTTTCGGATAATCGCACCCATCGGCGCACCAATAAATAAAAACATCAAACAGGCATAAGCCATGCTAAATTTTCGATGCCATTCTATCTGATGTCGCGCAATGGATTCTTGGATTTTCGGAAGTTCGTTGATGGTCGTTTGTGCATAGTTTTTTACGTTGCGGGCGAGGGTAATGGCGCGGCTAAAATGTCGCCCTCGGTCTCCTTCGGGAAATGTATTGATAAAGGTATCTACTTGGTTTCGCGGCATAGTGTCCTGCAAGCGAAGTTCATCCATTGCCTGCTGCACGCTGTCGGGTCTGCGTTTGATATAAAAATAAGGTTTAGTATTTTTGATGAGTTGCTCACTGCGTTTGCCTTTTCGCAATTTGAGCGAATCTATCGCATAATTCAACTGGCTGACATTGAGCATACTATAGTGGTTTTTGAAGAGTTCGGTATTGGTTTGGTTGAGGTCAAATTCGCTCATATCAAATATCTTTTCCCATTCTTTAAAGCGAATATGGAGGTGTTCGTAATTGTCGCTTTTTTCGCGATTTTGGGCTTTGAGTTCTTGGTATTGTTCACCTTCATAGAGCTTTAATACCATAAATCTTTTGTCTTCGGTAGCGTACATTTCGCCGCTTTGGGCTTGCATTTGACTGGTATTGCCTCTGTTTTCGCTGTGGTCATAAATCATTACATCGCGTAGTTCTTTACCATCGTCGCTTTTTTCGTTTACTCTGATAATTGTTTCTCCAAAATCATCATTAAATACGCCCGTAGCAAGGTCAAAAGTTGGTTTTTGTTTGCGGATGTCGTACAGGCGCGATTTGAATTTTAGATTGGAATAAGGAATCAAATAATCTGAAGCCAAAAAAGACCCGATACTAATCAAACTAGTCAAAAATATCAAAGGCAACATGACCCGCAACAAAGGGATTCCTGCCGATTTGATACTCGCCAATTCGTATCGCTCTCCCAAATTTCCCATCACCATTACCGACGAAATCAAGACCGCAATCGGCAATGCCATCGGTATGAGCGAAGTGGAAAGGTAAAACAACAATTCCAAGATGACCGATACTTCCAAACCTTTGCCCACAATATCGTCAATATACTTCCACAAAAATTGCATTATCAATACGAATAATGCAATGAAGAAAGTCATAATAAACGGCGGTATAAAGCTCGTAATCAGTAATTTATCGAGTTTTTTCATTCGTGATGCGTTCTTTTTTATTCGTTGTTTCCGCTAATTTACGTAGAAAAAACAGGAGATGCTATGCAGGTTTAGGATTTTAAATATTTTGTAACCTATTGAATAGAGAAGCAGTCAGATGAATTTGAGATTATCATAGGCGAATGAAGATATAATTGGTTTTTTGACAATTTTTGCAAAAAGAGAAATTTGAATGAATGTAAAATGTAAAATTGTATAACGCGAGTGAATGGGTGCGATTCGTTTTTGTACCCATCCATTATTGAATAAAAATTAAAAATGAAACATGGGTACAAAAACGAATCGCACCCCGAGTGAACGCGAGGTATTTCTTATTTTATTGATTTTTAAATTATTAAACAGTAAAAAAATGAAAATGTATTGTACACGTACTACATTTCGATAGCTATCAGAATTTACATTTTACATTTCAAAAAAGTAAATTCTAAATATGCCAAATAATATTAATAATTAGTTACTTGCGAAAACAAGCCTAATTTCCAAAAGGTCTAAAGTCCGGTTAATCGGGAAAAACATGAATTGGTCTAAATTTCGGAGAGAATCTTTTCTATGAAAGCCTGCATACTCGGAAGTACATCATCTTCATGAGCATGTGGTGTGTGCGAGCCACCATGAATGAGCAGTTCCTCTGCTCTACCGGCGGTTTTATCAACGATACTTCTCAATTGGCGTTGTGTACCGTAGCGGTCTTCTGTACCTTGAATAGCAAGTACCGGGCAGCGCACATTTTGGAGTTCATTTTCGATGCTCCAAGCTCTAAATTCGGGAGAGAGCCATGTATTTGTCCAAGAACGGAACATCGGGTCGGTCTTGTCACCATGATAAGATGCCAATTTGGAGCGCAAATTGGTAAATTCGTATGACATGCGAGCCTCGCGTATACCTTTTATGGTCGTATCTTCTACAAAAACATGTGCTGCCTCAGAGATAAGCCCCGACACACACTCCGAAAAACGACTTGCAAAAAGTAAGGCAATCGTACCACCATCACTATGTCCCACAAGGATAACATTCTGAATATCAACCTCATTCAGAATGGCAGGCAACATCGTCCAGGCCTCTTCATGCAGATAGTTTGTGTTTCGTTCATGCTGCATTGGAGAGGACTTGCCGTAGCCGCGTCGGTCGTATAAAAAGCCTTCCAAATCTGTTGCCGCGCAAAGCTGACGCGGAAACTCTCGCCACAATTCTATGCTACCAAGCCCTTCATGTAAAAAAACCAATGTGGGGGCATTAGCTCTTGTAGCCTGTTGTGTAATGCGTTTTGTGAAGATTTCTGAACCGAGTACCTCAATTGTATTATAAGACTCATTCATAAATGATAAAATTTAGGGTTTATAGTTTCATTAATGACGTGGCACATAATGAAAAGTAACAGCATCATTTTAGTTTTAACAAGAACTTGTAATAATTGTTTAAACTTGTCTGTTGTGATATCCAACAACAATCTTAAATATATGACAGTCAATCGGTTAGTGTATTTGTAAGACAATGTGGGTACCTAGGCAAGATTGAACGATTAGGCTGATTTTTGAGTGTATTTTTTAGTTTTGTACTTCGCTAAAGAAGGTGATTTTTGAACGATTATTTAGAAGTAAAAATGACAAACCTGTAATGACTGCTTTAGCTGTCAAGTGTATTATTATTTTTATGTATAAAAAATTTAAAAATGGTAATTTATAGGTTTGATTTTATTTTAATTTGAAAACAGCATTTTGTAAATATATTTTTATTTCATTTGATGGCTAAACAGGCTGACCGCGAATACCGTAAAGGCGATTTTAATCGCCAAGTGTGGCGTAATTTATATTTACAATTAACTAAAAATAAGAATTTTACAAATTAAACTTATTACTTACGTGGCGAATAAATT
>CALCMV010000238.1 GCA_937967535.1 uncultured Saprospiraceae bacterium | reverse complement strand
CTTTTGAGATAAAAGGTGCAGTAGCACCGGCCCTATTTGTAACCGACGACTAACCCTCCACCTCCTTAGCCGCATAGCGGCGGCACTATTAAAATCGACGTATTAAGGGTGACGACGCTATGCGCCTTTTTCGGTTTGGGGAAGGTTTGTTGTTACAAATAGTGCCGTCGCTATGCGACTATAAACAACTGATAATCAAATTTTTATAATTTCATTTTGAGCGGACAATTTAGAACTGCGCCCTCGTCTGACATTTTGAAAATGTCCGACGACTTAAGCTCATCATCCAATTTAAACTACATCACCAACACAATCCGTTACAATCAGCATTTTTGTAACAAGAACGAGTAGTTTGGGCAGCTTATTTGTTGCGAGTTGCCTAAACATTATAATAGTACTCAACGAATACTCACTCAAACCCGACGAATACTAAAAACCCAATTTAAAGCTCCCGAACTCCCCATAACTTGCCATCAAAATCACAGAGATTATTCTGAAAATTAAGCAAGTTATGAAAAATATCATTTTAGTATTCATCGCATTATTGACCATTAGTTCAGCTATTTTTATGGGTAAAACAGTTGCCGAACGCAAACCTGCACCTACACCCATATTTGTCAACTCTACGCCTCAACAACTCGTCAACCTAGCAACCCGTCAACCCACCAAGTCCTTATCCCGCCAAAATATCACCTTCATCATGGGAGAAGACAAAGACCCGGACAATCCCTATTACACCCAAGCCGAAAACTACTATCGTACCGCCCCCGAAGCACGTACCGAGTGGGTGGTCACGCACCTGCGTTCACTCAAAGAAGTCCGCGACTACCTCACCGAACACGCACAAGGCAAATGGGGTATCATCAACCTCGTGGTACACTCCAACGAATGGACGGGTATGAGTGTAAAGGTACTGCCCGAAGGTGCGCGTGCCACGGCTCAAAGCATCTATGCTGCTATTGACCAAGGGCATTTTCCGCCACTACCCGCCGACATCGCCGACGAGCGTACCGAATTGCAACTACACGCCTGTGCATTGGGCAAAAATGAAGATTTATTGGATGCGATTAGTACTGCATTTGGCGGCGAGGCGAAGGGCAGTCCGACTGTGCGTTCTACCAAGAAATTTATCCAATACATCACCACTGCAAACGGTACAGAACGCCATTTGAACGAATACTGGTACACTGCTTTCAAAACGGGTTATCGTCCGCATAATATCCGCTTAACCAAAGAGTTAGAAGAAAAATATCCTTACGCTCGCGTTTATTTTTATGAAGCATTAAAACGCACACAACCGCGTTTTGCAGGTGATAGCTACCATTATTTTTTCAATGTTCCGGTGAATTGGCTTGTTACTTTTCCCACTAAAGCAGACCGCCCAAAATTGGACACTGACGAAGCCAAAGAAGCCTTTCTCCAAAATCAAATCGAACTACTCGAACAAGTGGCAGAATTGGGCATCGCACCCGAAAAATTTCGTTGGCAATACAAATACATTGACCATACATTCGAGGATGGCACGACCGAACCCGCTATTTTGATAAAAGGTAAAACCTCAATTCTCTGTATCCTCAAATCTATTACTGCCCCTCAACCTGAATCAACAATTCCCCAAGAAGTCATTTAATTTAAAATTCCAAGCACCAAATCCCAAATTCAGACGTGTTTCTACTCCATTATTTTATTGGAATCTTGAGGCTTGGAATTTGTTTGTTGGAATTTGGAATTTCAATAAAACAGGCAGAGGATTCGACATAGGAAAAGGCATATCAAAAAGGCGGAATATGCCCTATCCGGTCAGGCAATGTCGGCTTCTCTGCCTGTTTTTTAATGAGAATGAAGTGTATAGTGGGAAAATTGTGGTAGAATAAAGTGCTGGATAGTGTACGCGGATACTCAAAATCAGGCGAGTTGCGAGTTGCGAGTTCGCTACGCGAAAAAACACGTAAACAACTCGATACTCGCAACTCGGTACTCGATACTCATTAAAAAGGAAGTCGGTACCCCGCTACGAGTTGATTGTTTCGGAATAGATTTCTGCCAGCCAAATCAACGTATAAACGTCCTTTCCATACATCAAGATAAGTTCCTAAGATAAGGTTGAGCGCACCGCGAAATTGGTCTGACTGGTTTTGTTCGATTTTCATTAATCCCAAGCCTCCACCTATGTAAGGTCGTAAGGTGTTGAATCTTTTGTTAGCAACAGGTACAAGTAAATTACCTGAAACGCCGAAGGTATTGGTCGAACCCAAACCAAAGAAGGTTTCAGGTACAAATTCCAGTGTTCTGTCTTTACCCACCGCAAGCGGATAATGACCTCTAATACCAAAATTGGCGGTATTGCTACCGCCAAGATTAAATCCTGCAAAGCCGGATGTACCGGCATAGCTCATTTTGCGAAAAACACTTTTTTCTTTCAGCCCTTGTCTTTTAGCGATATTATCAGGAGTAGGGGGAGTAAAAATCTCCCCTACTTTTTGATTATCTTCTTGCTGTCGGATACTGCCCTGACCGTTGTTGCCCGATTGATTTGACGGCTCACCGGACTTTCCATTCATCTCCTGTGGCTGTGTTGGTGTTGATGTGCCGTTGTTTTCCAACTGTCGCATACGTGTATCCATCTGGATCATACTATTGTCAATTTTGTTGTTGAGTTTTTCGAGCGTAGTGTTGAGTTGATTTGTGAAATTGCTGAATCCTTTTTTCAACTCTTCACTCAATGTTTTCTCCAAGTCATCTTGTCTTTCACCTACTTTTTCGATTTGCTTTTCGAGTGCAGCTACACGACGATTGATTTCGCTTTCTTTGATAAGTTGCTCGGCATTACTACCACCCCCCGAAAGCATCTGCTCGCGTATTATTGGGTTGATATTGCCACCGTTACCATTCATACCATCAAGTATCTCGTCGATGATATTTTCAAATTCGGCAGGCGTCATACGGATTTCGCTGCCCGATATACCTGCAGGTGTCACGCTGATACCGCCGATGCGTCCGGTTGTTTGCGAAGCGGCTGTTTCTGCCTGTCTCGCTTCGATTTCTCCTACGACCTCTCTGGCTTTTTCTTGTTCCTTTTTCAATTTGGCTGCCTTCTTGTAATCCTCTTTTTCGAGTGCCGTATTGAGTTCTTCCTCCAAATCAAGGACTTTTTTCTCGTAGCGGTTTTTCAATTCTTCGGTCTTGGCTTCGTTTTCTACTTTCTGTACGGCAAGTGCTTCATCGACCTGTCCTGACACGATTTGGTCAGGATTTTTTGATTTTTTACCAATGGCAAATTTCAATCCTGCGCTGTACATCAAACTGGTTTGTACTTGGTCAGGTGCCTGAATATCATCGGTAGATGCCCCCGAAGTGAGGACAGCCCGCAAGCCGCCAAATAATTGAAAATTGTCGGAAAGTGGTAGCGTCAAACCTATTCCACCCATAGCAAATCCTCTATTATCCGCTTCTGCAATAACGCTTGTAGTATCATCTATCATAATACTTCTTCCGGTGTAGTCCTCTTGTACATCAATATTTCCGCCACCGAGTGTGAGGTAAGGAATCATGCCTGCAGCTGTATTGAGTCGCATACGCACCTCACCGCCGTACATTGCCAATTGGTCAAATGAAGTCAATTCACCGTCTTCCAAACCACGCCAATAAAAACCGCGCAGACCAACATAAGGTCCTAAGTCAATACCTGCGCTACCTCCTGCCAACCATGTGTCGCGGTATGGGAGTGATTCGTGAAATTCGATACGACCCACCGTTGGTTCAAGTGTACCTGCAGCACTGCTGAATCCGCCCGAAAAAGTATCAAAATAAGCCTTATCAAGTTCGGAAAGTTTACCGGGCTTGCGTCCGCCTAAGTAGAATTGGAGAGATGCACCAATTGACCAATTGCTCAAATTCTCTGTCATAAAATCTTCACTATTGAGGTCGAAAGTAGTGATGTCTTCGTCTGTTAAGAGGTTGATTGGATTGTAACGAAAAGAGGTGTTTTTCGCTTCAAGTACAAGCGTATATCGGTCTGCCAAACTAAGTTTTACCCCGACTCCCGCATTGACATAAATTTGTCTGTTAATGTCAAAAGTATCCAGTTGAATAGATTGGATGCCTGTACCCACAGTCACGAAGGGCAGCAAAGCACCTTTGCCAATATTGGCTTTGATACTACCTCCCCAACGGGCAATATTGACATCTCTTGCAACGAATAAACTATCAGAATAATTGGGTAATTCAAATCTTGAAAAGTTGGTTTTACCGTTGATGGATTGCATGTAATTTCCACGCAATTCAAAAAATTCGCCAAAACCAAAACCGACCTTACCTCCTACAAATAGGTTGTTTTCCAGTCCCGCTTTGTCATCCCAAATCGAATATTCGGCAGTCGGCGATAGCGTGTAACTAATGCCACTGACTTGTGCAAAGGTAGTTTGAAAGCTTAGTGTCAGAAGGGTAATAATAAGAAAAATGAGTTGATTCTTTTGTATCATTGTGTTGCTTACTTTTTAATAAATTTTAGAAAAAACACTTTCATTGAATTTTTGATATTTGCATATTAAGAAAACGAAAAAGCTTTTTCATTTTATACGTATTTTGAAACTTATTACTTATTTTTATTATATTTTTTATTTACATTAATTATGGTAAAAAAATCTATATAATTAATAGGTGTAGAATCTTATTTACCTATCAATTATATACGAAAATTTCTATTAAATGAATTTCTATTAACTCATTTTAAAAAGGATAATATCTTACATTTCGCTGATTTTCAAGTGAGAAAACAAAATCAAACAATTGATTATCAAATTTTTACTAAATAAACTAAAACAAATATAAATTTATTTTAATAAAAAGTAATTTGAGGTATTCATTGTCGAAAATCAGCTTAAATGTATAAAATATTTAATTATCAATGTTTTATATATTTTGTTTTTATTAAAAATAATGATTTCAAATATATTTTTTCCATTCTAAAATCAGCGAAATCACATAATTATAAAGACAGTATTTCAAAAAATCGGTCACATTTTTTAGTGATTTTTAACATAAAAATTTCAGTAGTGTTCGGGCAAAGTATAGAATAGTTGCAAGATGAATATTTTTACGAAATGCGGATTTTTCACGACCAAAATACTCACTTTCAAGAAAGAAATTCGCATTACAACACATTATTATCAAACAAAATATTTTAGAAGATGAAAAGTACCAATATTTGTACAGCGTAGAGGAAGTCAATCGCTTGGTATTGGAAGGCGTACCCTTTCGGGATGCGTATAAAATCATTGGCGAAGCTATTGGAAATGAATCATTTACACCAGATAAAAATATCGCACATACACATGAGGGGAGTTTGGGGAATTTGTGTAATGCGGAGATTGAGAGAAAGATGAAACGGGTCTTGGAGGGCTTTGGATTTGAGCAAGTAGAACAGGCAATTTCGATACTGATTCAGGATAAATAAGTGGAAGTTTAAGAATAAGTTTAAGTTTAAATAAGTAATTCATTTTCAATGAATTACAAAAATGAAAGTGAATTAATTATTGAACTTGACACTTGACACTTGAATTTGTACTTCCACTTACCATGAAAATAATGACTGCTTTAGAGCATATATAAAAAATACGCCTTATAACAAAAATTCCTATAAGGCGTATTTATTTTAGAATGAGAAATATTTACTCATTTACCCATCTATTTATTTAATCATTTTATAAGCCATTCGCCGAAGGTTCCGGCAATTCTACAAACGGACGCGAACCGATAAGTCGCTCTACATCCGATTTTAGAAGTACCTCTTTTTCAAGGAGTTGCTTGGCGATAACTTCGAGTTGGTCGCGTTTATCTTTGAGTAATTCGACGGTGCGTATGTAGGCTTTTTCTACAAGTGAACGCACTTCGGTATCAATCAAAGTTGCTGTCTCGTCCGAGTACGGTTTCACGAATTGATTGCCGCCCTGTGGGTCGTAGAAAGAGAGTTGACCGACCTTATCATTCATACCATAAATCGACACCATAGAGTATGCCGTCTGCGTGACTTTCTGCAAATCATTTTGTGCGCCGGTTGTGATTTTTCCGAAAATAATCTCTTCGGCTGCCCGTCCGCCGAGTGTCATACACATCTGGTCAAGGAGTTGCTCGGTGCGATAAAGGTATTGTTCTTTTGGCAAATATTGAGCATAACCCAATGCCGCCAAACCACGCGGTACTATCGTCACTTTTACGAGTGGATGCGCGTGTTCGAGATACCAACCCGCGATAGCATGACCTGCTTCGTGATAGGCGATAATCTCTTTTTCTTCCGGCGAAATAAGTTTATTTTTCTTCTCCAAACCACCAATCACACGGTCGAGTGCGTATTGGAAATCTTCCATTTCGACCTCTTTTTTACCGCGACGTGCAGCGACCAATGCCGATTCATTACACACATTAGCGATGTCTGCCCCGGCGAATCCGGGCGTTTGTTCGGCGAGGACTTCGGGAATGATGTCCGGTCCTGCTTTGATAGGTTTGAGGTGAACTCTGAATATTTCTGTACGACCTTTGAGGTCGGGTCTGTCAATACCAATTTGGCGGTCAAAACGTCCGGGACGCATCAAAGCAGTATCCAATACATCGGGTCGGTTGGTAGCTGCCATGAGAATAACGCCCTTGTCGGTACTGAATCCATCCATTTCCACAAGTAGTTGATTTAGCGTGTTTTCGCGCTCGTCGTTGCCTTGCATAGAGTTGCGACCACGCGCACGCCCTATGGCATCAATCTCATCAATGAAGACGATACAAGGTGCTTTCTCCCGCGCTTGCTTAAACAAATCGCGTACACGCGAGGCACCCACGCCCACAAACATTTCCACAAAATCAGACCCCGAAATACTAAAGAATGGTACACCTGCTTCTCCTGCAACGGCTTTTGCTAGAAGGGTTTTACCCGTTCCCGGAGGACCTACGAGCAACACACCTTTGGGAATTTTACCACCGAGTGCCGTATATTTTTTCGGATTTTGAAGAAAATCAACAACTTCCATGACCTCTTCTTTCGCTTCGTCGAGTCCGGCTACGTCTTTGAAAGTGACATTGACCTTTGTATTATTGTCGAATAGTGTGGCTTTGGATTTGCCGATATTGAATATCTGTCCGCCCGGTCCGCCCGGTCCGCCGCCTACACGACGCATGATAAATATCCAAATTAAAATGATAAACAGCAAAGGCAATACCCAACTAAAAATCTGTCCGTACCAGTTGACTTTCGTTTCAAAAGTAGGACCTGAAAACATGCGCGGATTTTCGGCTATCGGATTGGCAGCGTCCATTTTGGCGAGGCTATCTTTGAGTATATCCACATTTTCCTCAAAACGTCTGCTATCTCCTATCTCAAAGCTATAATCTGCCGGTCGTACAAGGGCTTTTTTGAATGCACTGTCGTCGCCTTCCGCGATAGTCATGCTATCAAGATAGACCAAAACCTGTTTTTCATTCTGCACAATTACCTTATCCACTTGTCCTGCAAGTGCTTTTTCTTCAAACTGGTCCCAGTCAATCGTTTCCGTGCGATTAAGTCCGGTCATCAAACTCGATACCAAGATAAAAATGATAATTGCCCCATAAATCCAATAATAATTAATCTTTGGACCTTTAGGTGCATCATTATTGCTATTATTATTATCCGGATTGTTTAAATCGTTACTCATTATAAGTTAAGTTCATTCCGACAACTATCGGAAAAGTTCAAGTTTAAATTTGTGTTGAATTTTACACAAACTTATTCACTTGATATTTTTTGTTGATTTTAAATATAGAAAAATGTTGGCGTGTAGTCCAATGGAACATGTTTCATTGGAAAGTTCTAATCACCAATCATTGATTTAAGTAATCATCAATCACTATTCTTTTTCCTCATGTTTATTTACCTCGGCATCACTCCACAAGGCTTCGAGTTGATAAAATTCGCGTGCTTCCGAGTTAAATATATGTACCACTATATCGAAATAATCAATCAGAATCCAAGTCGCGTTTTGTTGTCCTTCAACGTGATTGGGCAATGTGCCGATGTTTTTTTTGACCTCTCTTAAAATATTATCTGCAATGGCTTTGACTTGTATTGTAGAATCTCCGTGACAAATAATAAAGGTATCGGTAGGTGCTTCGTCCAATTTTGTCAAATCAAGCTCTACCAAATCTTGTCCCTTTTTCTGCTGAATACACTCAATGATGCTATCCAATAATTCTTCTGTACTGACCGATTGTGTAATGGTGTCTTTGACGTAATTCAAATTTTAATTTTTATTTATGAAATTGTGTTATTATGTTGTCGTGTCAACGTGTTGTTGTACTTTTGTTGTTGTGTTTTTCTTAGGAAACGTTGCACGACCACCTAATACTGACGTTCTTAGCTTTTTAATATAATACAGATAAGAATGTCTGTGTTATGCAAGCTATAAAATTAAGAAATAAAATTGTCTTTGTCTGTAAACAACACGCTTTTTGTGGGAAAAGTTTTTCTAAACTTTGATACTTTACCCTCAACCAACGAATATGCACTTGATTTGCTAGCAAAAAGCAAACCAAGCGAGGGAACTGTCATATCGGCACTCCACCAAACCGCCGGTAGGGGACAATATGGCAGTCGTTGGGATAGTGAGGGGGGCAAAGCTATCACTTTGAGCGTAATTTTTCGCCCTGTTTTCCTGAATATTTCGCGGCAATTTGACCTTAATATTGCAGTTGCGCTCGCTGTGCATGATATTTTACGTAAAAATGCACCCGATGTTGACCTGCATGTAAAGTGGCCCAATGATATTTATATAGGTCATAAAAAATTGGGTGGTATTTTGATTCAAAATGCTATTTCTAATAAAAAAATTGCTTCGTCGGTTGTTGGTATTGGTTTGAATATCAATCAAAAAGAATTTCCTCCCGAATTGCCCAATCCTACCTCTCTCCTACTCTCTATCGGGCGCGAATATGACCGCGATACGCTCATTCAAGACCTTTGCAAGAGCCTCGAAGCACGTTATCTTCAACTAAAAGCAGGTAAAATTGAGGCATTGAAAAATGATTATTATCAAGCCTTGTATAATTTTCAAATTCCGGCTAAATATGAACGGGCAAATGGGCAGCAATTTGTGGGAATCATTACGGGTGTATCGCCGGAAGGTCGTTTGTGTGTGCTTAATGAACGTGGTGTGAAGGAGTATTTTGGTTTAAAGGAAATTAAAATGATATTGTACTGACCAATGTATTCGCCAATTTTGATTTTGAATGAAAAATTTTGAATGATAACAAATAATGTCATTTCCATAAGCGCATTTTCAAATGTATTATTTTTATTATTAATTTAAAAACAAAATTAGCGCGAATAATGTGTTTTTTGTTTTTTGTTAATTTTTATAAATATACTGTGAACGGTATAAATTTCGGAATACTGTAATGACTGCTTTACAAGCTGACCGGGAACTCGTACAGGCGATTTCAATCGCCATGTTTAGTATAATTTTTATTTATAATTTACTGTAAATAAATGTTATACGAATTTTATTTATTTTTTACATGGCGAATGAATTCGCCTGTACAGTATTCGCGGTCAACCTGTAAAGCAGTCATTACGGAGTTCTCGTTCAGCCTGTTTAGCCATCAAATATCCTGCGACGGCTAAAGTCGTCGGTACAAGTTCGGCATTTCATTTGCTTC
This sequence comes from uncultured Saprospiraceae bacterium, assembly GCA_937967535.1. Classification (GTDB taxonomy): domain Bacteria; phylum Bacteroidota; class Bacteroidia; order Chitinophagales; family Saprospiraceae; genus JAHDEO01. The sequence goes on along the minus strand of CALCMV010000238.1, from coordinate 3,683 downwards.
TAAATTCACATGAATTTCAATAGAAAAATCCTATTTTCGTTTTTATTTTTTATAATAATTACTCAATTATCATTTGCACAAAATAATGATTATGAGCAATTAATGAACGAAATCACTCAAATTTCCAATGACTACTCCGGCGTACTCAATCCACGCCAAACGTGGAAAGTAAGCTACGAATCTTGTGAAGTAAGCGACCAATATTTTTTTGATAATGAATTAACATTAATCGTAAAAATTGACCTTGCAAATATGGAGACGGTGAAGGTAGAAGAGCGTTTTTCTAATAGCATTGCCCTATATCCGAAGGAGGATAATGCAGATTATATTGAGGCTACACGCTACGAAAATGGACGGGCAGAAAAAATCACCGATGGTGTGTATTATAATTTAATGGTGATGCCTGATATGCGGGAAAAGGTGAGAGAAATGATGGAACAGGCGATTGATTTTTGCCAAGAAAAATAGTACTATTCGTCCGGAAATCCAAATATCATACTACTATACATCGCCACGAAGGCACAAAGACACAAAGAATTTTTAAAATTATATTTACTTAATTATCAGAGATTTACCCTTTGTGTCTTTGTGACTTTGTGGCAAGGTTCTCATCATGTATAGTAGTATGTCCAAATATAGAAGCAGCTTTATAAATCATTCATTATCAATGAAATAAGTCGAGGAAAAATTATTTTGGTACTCTTGAAGAGACTCCGTTATTTTCAGACCAAAGTATCTTGTCCTGTCCGTTGATATCACCGTCTAAGTTGAAATCGGCTGGGAAATAATAATCGAAAATACCATTATTTTCAAACCAAATCACCTTATCCGAACCGGTAATATCAAAACTCGGTATATCGTTTTGATTGCCATCTCCGGCAAACATCATCCACTCCCCCGACGAACTTTGTTTTTGTCCAAAACTTGCAGAATCACGGTAGCTATCTGTCAAGCGAAAATCGTAAGTCAGCGTATTATTCATCACATTAATAGCTTGTGGTGTCATCACACCGATATGGTTACGATGTTCAATGACAATATACAAAGCATCTGCCATCTCAGCCGTCAATGCACAACGGTCAACGAAGCCGACACGACCATCTTTTTTGAGCAAAGCGGCGGTCATGGCTACTTGCGTATTTTTTTCTATATCACTTCGGAATGATACCAATACCCAATCGGTTTCATCTCCCGCATAGTTAGTATCTGTCCAATTTGCGCCTTCCGTACCTGCATAATTCCAAGGGGCGGTGTGGTAAGGCTGCCCTGCGGGTGTAGGTGTAGCAAGGTCGTTGGTCGGTGTTTGTCCGGGCAGGAGTTTTCGGAAAGTAGAAAGTGTGGTGGACATTTCGCCAAGCGCAGGGTCATAAACTCCGTCTAACCAAGCATTTAGCTGTACATCAATACAGGTCGAAACAGGGAAATTATAAAAACTCACCAAGCCATGCCCATCCTCATTGACGACAAAGGGGCTTGTGATGAGTTCTTGGTCGAGATAAGTAATACCTATTGCGCCGATTCCGCTAGAGTCGAGTTGAAGTCTTATCGTGTTTCCGTCGGTATAACCTCCCGTCACAAGGGCATCGCTTCCTTCGAGTACGAAATAAGCGTGTGCGCCATTTTCCCATATCAAATTATCCTTTGCTTTGGTCTTGATAATGATTTCGGTATCGGATAAAAATGCAGCATTTTGAATAGTGGGCGAAGTGGCATAAGGTACATTTTCGCCGTATAAGTCTCTGCTTATCAGCCGGTAATGTCGTCTGCCCAATTCTTTGTAGCCGCCAATATAAGGAAAGTGACAAGCATCCCAATGTTGTACCAAGCCCTTAGCAGACATTATAGTAGCGTTGGGCAATTCTTCTGTGAGTTGGCGCAATGCTTCCTGTATCACTAGGCTTTTTTGCGGCGTACTATGGCAGCCGTTTCGTATTTGTGTGATGTATATTTGTTCGACAAAAGGATAATCTGTCAGCCAATCTTCATATAAATTAGTAAATCGCGTTTTGTAGGTCGCCAAAGGTGTATTGACATGCACATCGCTTTCTCCCTGATACCACAATATTGCACGGACTTTATCGGCTAATTTTGTATAATTCAGGCGGTGCAATAATCGCCCATAATTGGTATTGAGATTTTCGGGTTCGGTGTCATCTTTGAGGAAATAACTCAACTGCTTGGCACCTCGCGCACCATTAAAAATACATACGGGAATCTGTTGATTATCAACGATTTGTTTTGCTAAATGCAAACCCCATTGTCCGGTATTTCCCGGTATATTGATGTAGCCGTCTCCTTCGCCGTAAAACCATTCTAATTGATTCAATAAAGCAAGGCTATCATCTATCCCAAGCGCAAATACACGGATAAATTCGCTGTTATTTTCTGCTGCACTTTCTACACGCCTGATGGCTTGGGCATTGGATTGTCCGCTAATGATATATACATCGCCCGCGACTACATTTTCCGCCGTCTGATAGAGTGTTGTCACTCCCGAAGCAGTCACATATAACTGTACCTTATATTCAGCTAATTCAGCATCAATTTGAGGGTTTAATTCAAAATTCAGACTAGTTGTTTTGATCCCTTGTTGACTGTAAGGCTGCCCTTCTCTCAAAATAACTACACTCACGCTATCCCCTATCGTATTCACTTGTCCGGCGATGGGAATAATGGCTTTATTACTTGATATATCTCTGGCATACAATTGTAAATTTTCGGGAAAATCTGTCAATGTATTTATTTGTCCATAAACTGGATTTAGTAAATAGAAAAATAAAATAATGCTAAATGATAATTTATAATTAATTGGCATAACAAAAATTATTTCGGTACCTGCGTCAAATTTGCTTCGTATAAAGTATAATCAAAGATACCCTTATTTTCACCTCCAATTGCCCTGTTCGCCTCTTTAATTGTGTCAGGCTAAAACACTAAATGGACTTTGGTTATTAGTTAACCGAGAAATTAGGCTATCAGTTCATGGTTCATGGTTTGATTTCGCTAATTTTGAAGTGAGAAAATAAAGGCTACCCGTCTAAGTTTGCCTAAAGCGAATACTCGTCAGACGAATCCCTTTATTCAATGCGAATATTTTATGAGACAAATCACTACATTTCGCAAAAACCTTCGTCAGACGAGTACTATCTCGCAAGGAAACTTAAACTGATAGCCCCCGTATAGCTATCGGGGAAGAACAAAATAACCTCGTCGAAATGCGTAACTTATTAAGTGGTTGGACTGAACTAAGCGACACTTTTATTTTTCATAATTCATTGAAAATGAATTATTTATTTAAACTTAAACTTACTCTTAAACTTGTACTTCCACTTATTTGTTCGTTACTAAATGTATTTTTAAACAAAAAAATAATATTTTTACATCAAAAAAATGACAAGTTTGTTTTAACGAGCTTCGTCCTAAATTATGTTTAAAGAACAGGAAATATCTGCTTACATAGACGTTATTCTCCCACTGGCATTACCAAAGTTGTACAGCTATTCCGTACCTGCGGAATTGGTAGAACGGGTGCAAACGGGTGTGCGTGTAGAAGTACAATTCGGCAAAACGCGGGTCTATTCTGCACTCGTGCGGCGGGTGCGTGAGGAGCGTCCCGATTACGAAGCCAAGCCCATTATTTCTGTCTTGGATGCTGCGCCAATAGCTACCGAAATGCAAATGGC
>CALCMV010000237.1 GCA_937967535.1 uncultured Saprospiraceae bacterium | reverse complement strand
CTTTGGAGGGGGCTGGGGGGAGGAAAACGTATAACCTTTTTCTTATTTATGAACACCTCTACAAAAAAAACAATAAAAAAAATATGAACAAACTTTGGCTCATTATCAAGCGCGAATACCTGACGCGCGTCAAGACCAAGACCTTTATCCTAACGACCTTATTGACACCGATAGGTTTGGCGGCATTTGTGGTGATTGTCGGATTGATATTCAGTTATGAAGGCGACGGGCAGCGCATTGCCCTGAAAGATGATTCGGGGATATTTGCCGAAAAAAGCATCAAGGATTCTGAACGCGCAAAGTTTTTTGTACGCACCGAAGCCCTCGACGAACTCCTCGCCAGCTACAAAGACGACAACTACAACGGCGTACTGCATATCCCCGCCAAAACCGCCAATCCGGGCGATGAGGTCAGCGTCACCTACCACTCCGATGCACAAATCAGCGCAGCCACCAAAACCTTCATCGAATCCAAAATGGCAAACCGCATCAAGGATTACAAAATCGAACAATCGGGCTACGACAAACGCAAAATCGAAGGCTTTGCCACCCGCGTGCGTGTAAAAGAAAAAAACACCTCCGGCGAAGCAGAAGACAAAGGCAACCGAGCCATTATCGCTACAATATTGAGTATGGTGATTGGGTCAATTATGTTTTTTGTGATTGTAATGTACGGGCAAATGGTGATGCGTAGCGTGATGGAAGAAAAGGTGAATCGTATTGTGGAAGTGATGATTTCGTCGGTCAAGCCCTTTCAGTTGATGATGGGCAAACTCATTGGCGTAGGCGGTGTCGGCTTGACCCAACTCATTGCTTGGGCTGTGCTGATTCCGGGTTTGATGTTTTTGGTGAGCCTCATTATGCCTGCCATTATGGACCCGCCGGATATTGATGCCGGCGCAGGCGCAGATGTGGATATGGAAGAAATGCAAGGCATGATCACACAATTTATGGAGACACTCAATACAATGAATTGGTGGTTTGTCATTCCCGTTGTGTTGCTGTTTTTCTTGGGTGGATATTTTATTTATTCGGCGATTTATGCGGCTATCGGTTCGGCTATCGGCGACGATTACGGCGAGGGGCAATCCTACGCTGCGCCTATCGGTATTTTACAGGCATTGGCATTTTATACGGCTATCGCAGTGGTCAATAATCCGAATAGTCCGATGGCGTTTTGGTCGTCCATGATACCGTTTTTCTCGCCGATGGTGGTGCCGGCACGGCTGGCATTCGACCCACCAATGTGGGAGATTTTGCTGTCGCTTTTCGTGTTGATTGTTTCGTCAGTCTTGCTCGTTTGGCTGTCGGCGCGTATCTACCGCGTAGGCATCCTGATGTATGGTAAAAAAGTAACGGTGCGCGAATTGGGAAAGTGGTTGTTTTATCGGGGCTAACAAATTTGGTGGTGTTCGAGCAAAATAGGATACACCCAAAATCTATACTCGTCGGACGAATTTCTTTAGAGCATGTTTGGATAGTCAAATGATGGTTTTCTATAAAAATATTCGTCAGACGAGAGTACTCTATTTTACTCGAACATCTCTACAAATTTAAGTTCAATGAAAGTGTAAATTCATTCTGGCTGTATGTAGTGAGACAAAAACATCAATCCGACAAAATCGCCTCTATCGTCCCCACATCAAATTGCCCGATAGGAAAACCCTTGTCTATTTGATAACTCATAACGGCTAATTTGAGTTCGTGGTCAATGTTCATATTTAATGCGCCTTTGTAATAGCCTTCAGCTTTTAATTTCTTTTTTATTTGGGTTAAATTTTGAGTGAATTCTTTTTTTGTATAAGTATTTACGACAGAATACGCAGCTTGCTGTTTAATCTCATATTCGTAATTCGCCACAATTTTCTGATAGGAAAATTCGGTAGATTTCATCGGTTCATATCTTGTATGTACAAGTCCGTCTGTGCAAATGGAATTAATAATTTGCTGTTCTTTCTCACTTAATTTATCATTTGGAAAAAACGCAATAACCGTAGTATCTTGACCGGGAAAGTTAATAGTTTGTGGTCCACATGGAATATGTGTTATGATACGCCTCCTTTTTCGGTATTGGGGCGAAACATAATCAAGTCTCCAGTTTTTAGGATTCAATTTGTCCTCTCCTGTTAATGTAAATACAGTTGTTTCGGGAATAGCCTCATAGTATTCTTCCACTACTTTTTGTGGACAAAAGTGAGGCGTTAAGATACCAAACGGTTTGGCAAGTTCAATCGTCATAGAAAGGGTATCTCCCATAGATAAAATGAGCGCTAAGTCTTCTTCATTTTTTACCCAACTAAAACCATAAGCCAACAAGGTATCGGGAAAAGCTCTTAACTCATAATTCTGTTTTTCATCTCTATGGTCAATAAATTGAAGTGTAGAATCAATTTGGCCTTGGGACATCGCGTAGGCATAATTGCGCTGGGACAACTCAAAAAATTTCGCTGTAAATTTCTGTTGAGCTGACAACGAACAAATGCATATCAAGACAACAATCGTCGTAAAAATCTGTTTTTTCATTATTAGTATGTTTCTAAATCATCAACGGAATCTGTCGTTGATTTGGTTGGGTACATGCAGCACGATGCCTCCGATTCGTTCTGCGTCCTAAAAGAGCATAAATTTTATTCACAATTGCCGAAAACTCAACAACTCCTCAAATCAACAATTCGTAGAATATGAAAAAATCTTCACGCGCGGTAGTCATTTGGTTGTTCATTGGGGTATTTATGGTATTTATGCAAGTTGTGATTGGTGGTATTACGCGCTTGACGGATTCCGGCTTGTCCATTACCGAATGGGAAGTGATAAAAGGCACACTGCCACCACTCAACGAAACGGCGTGGCTCGAAAATTTTGAAAAATACAAAACCCACGCCCGCACCCAATACGAATCCATACATGCCGATATGACGCTGTTAGAGTTTAAGGTGATTTATTTTTGGGAATGGTTTCACCGCTTGTGGGCGCGGAGTATGGGCTTTGTGTTTTTGATTCCCTTTATATATTTTTTGGCAAAAAGGCAATTGAACGGAGCTTTGGTTCGTCGCTTGGCTGTGGTGATATTGATTGCGATATTGGCGGCGGTATTTGGTTGGATAATGGTGAAAAGCGGTTTAAATACACCCGATTATGCTTGGGTAAATGCCTACAAATTGTCAATTCACTTGGGAATTGGCTTTGCTTTATTTGGTTATTTATTATGGACATTTTTCCACGAATGGCAGCCACGCAGCAAGGATACAGTTTTCCACAATCCGATGTTGAAAACGTGGATAACTGTGATATTAGTAATTTTATCTATGCAAATAATATTCGGCGGATGGATGTCCGGCATGAAGGCAGGTTTGGCATATCCAACCTTTCCCGATATGAATGGTAAAGCCATCGCGCCCGTACTGCTTGACGGCTCACAATGGACTAGCGAAAACCTCATCAAATACAATAAAAATGCCTTCGCCCCCGCACTCATCCAATTCCTTCACCGAACAAGTGCTTACCTACTAACAATCTGTATATTATACTTTATTTTTTTATTTAATAAAATACCATCTACATCGCGCCTCAAAACAGGTACACGCCTGATGTTGGGTATGTTAATTATTCAATTTTTACTCGGTGTGTTTACGGTGATTTATTGTAAAGGAAAAATACCCGTAACATTGGGCGTATTGCATCAGGCAGGTGCATTATTACTGCTTTCTACGGTGCTTTATGTGACATATCATTTACGTAAAAAAGCTATATCAATGGGTGTGGAAAACTATGTGGAAAACAGTTGATAGCAGGAAGCCCTCGTATGTGGGGAAAATTTATCAAAATCCTTGAAAAAGAATTAGAATCAAAAAAGTAGTCTTCAACTAAAGTATGTTTAATGCAATACGAGAGTTGCAAGGCGAATCTCTTTCTTTAAAGTGAGTATTTTGGTCATCAAATATCCGCATTTTACAAAAATATTCGCCTTGCAACTATTCCACAATTTATCCGAAAAATATATCAACACATAAAATGAAAATCACAGCCTTCACATTCATACGCGATGCGGTGCGTTTAGACTATCCGGTAGTTGAGGCGATAAGTTCCGTCTTGCCTTTGTGCGATGAATTTGTCGTAGCCGTTGGCACTTGTGAAGATGGTACGCGGGCATTAATTGAAGCAATTCCAACAAATAAAATACGCATCGTTGATACCATTTGGGACGACAGCTTGCGCGAGGGCGGGCGCGTACTCGCAGCAGAAACCGACAAGGCAATGGACGCTATTGTGGGGCAGCCCGATTGGTGCTTTTACATTCAGGCAGATGAGGTCTTGCATGAGCAATATTTGGAGGAGATTCGTGCTGCCATGTTGCGCTACAAAGATGATGCGCGGGTAGAGGGCTTGCTGCTGCGATACCAACATTTTTATGGCTCTTACGATTATGTGGCAGATTCGCGACGCTGGTATCGGCAAGAGGTACGCATCGTGCGGCACGACCCGCAGATTCGCTCATGGAAAGACGCGCAAGGCTTCCGCAAAAACGGCAAAAAACTCCGGGTAAAAACTATTGATGCGGTCATGTATCACTACGGCTGGGTACGCCACCCGCAGTACCAACAACTCAAACGCCGACACTTTGAACGCTACTGGCACAGCGATGGCTGGATACGCGAAAACCTGCCCGATGCCGATGAGTTTGATTACTCACAAATAGACACCCTTGTGCGCTTCGCAGGTACACATCCGCGCACCATGCAGCCGCGTGTAGAACGCATGAATTGGCAATTTAGCTTCGACCCCACCCATCGAAAATTGACATGGAAAGAACGCCTCTCCCGAAGCTTCGAGCAAATGACGGGCTACCGCATTGGGGAGTACAAAAATTATCGTTTGCTCAAATGAATGTAGGTACAAAGTTTAAGTTTAAGTTTAAGAACAAGTTTAAGCCTCCTTCGGAGGGATAAACTAATATCGAAAATTTATCGACAACATGTTGGTTTCAAAAAATTACTACGTATCTAAATCGTGAAGTCTTGATTAAACCTGCCTACTTTCAGCCCTTATAAAACGGCAATTTCACCACTTTTGCTTTGATAGATTTATTTCTGATTTGAATAAAAATCTCGCTATCCGGTGTCGCAAAATCCGTTTTGACATAGCCCATACCAATCGCTTTATTGAGCGAAGGGGCTTGCGTACCCGAAGTGACTTTGCCGATAATCGCGCCCCCGGCATCTGCAATTTCGTGGTCGTGGCGCGGAATACCGCGCTCCAACATTTCAAAGCCCACCAATTTACGTGCTACGCCCTCTTTACGTTGCTTTTTGAAAATTTCTACCGAATTAAAGTCCCCTTTTTTCGTCTTCGTAATCCAAGCCAATCCTGCTTCGATGGGTGAAGTAGTATCATTAATGTCATTCCCGTAAAGGCAGTACCCCATTTCGAGTCGCAAGGTATCTCGCGCCCCCAAACCAATAGGCTGAATACCATATGCCGCCCCCGATTCAAACACCGCATCCCATACAGCCTCCGCATCTTTTACATTGACATACAACTCAAAACCACCCGAACCCGTATACCCCGTTGCCGATACCAATACATTTTCCACTCCCGCAAACCGTCCTTTTTTAAAGGTATAATATTTCATATTTTCTAGGTCAATATCGGTTAATGTTTTTAGTGCATCGGCAGTTTTCGGACCTTGTACGGCGAGCAGTGCCGTTTGGTCAGAAATATTTATCATTTTAGCATCGAAGGTGTTTTGCCCGCTAATCCAAGCCCAATCTTTATCAATATTTGAGGCATTGACCACAAGCATAAAGGCTTGTTCGCCCTCCGCACACATATCTTCCGGCAAGCGATATACCAACAAATCATCCACAATCCCTCCTTCATGATTTGGCAAACAAGAATACTGTGCATCACCAATCGCCAATTTCTTGACATTATTGGAGGTGACTTTCTGAATCAAATCCGCCGCCTCGCGTCCGCGCACGATAAACTCGCCCATATGCGATACATCGAAAACACCGATACCTTCGCGCACTGCCGCATGTTCTGCCTTAATTCCGGTATAAGAAATCGGCATATTGTATCCGGCAAATTCCGCCATTTTCGCGCCCAATTCGATGTGTTTATTGGTCAGTGGTGTATTTTTCATGATAATTGTGTTGTTGTGTTGTCGTGTTGTCGTGTGTCGTGTTCGCATCATAAAAAAATACGATAACACAATAACACTCAAACACATTTAAAGGCGCAAAAGTACGGATTATTTGGACGGGAATATTCTGTGAAGGAAGGTATTTTTTTGGTATCTATTTTCATTTTAGTCCACTTTTTCTAATTTAGTGGCAATTTTAAAAAAGTCCACTAATATTGTCTTAATAAAAGTAAGTAATGTTGTCCATAAATAAAGTTTACTAATGATTTCTTATCTATGAACACCTTTATTATTACTGTGAACGGTATAAATTTCGAAAAACTGTAATGACTACTTTAGCTGTCAAGTGGAATAAAAATAAATTATTAAATCAATGTGTTCGCCACGTTAGGTATTGAATGTTTTTAATTTAAAATTACAATTTGTATTAATCTGAAATTTAATTATTTACTGGACTTTGGACATTAGGGAATTAGGAAATTTGGTATTAGGTAAATTGTTTTTTATCAAATAATTATAAAATAAAATTAATTGAATGTTTTTTATCTTAATAAAAATAAAATAACTGATAATCAATTACTTACGATT